>CAZHVZ010000058.1:0-249 GCA_964536245.1 uncultured Rhodocyclaceae bacterium | reverse complement strand
AGCCAGGAGCCGAGGTAGTGGATGCCGACGTTGATGTTGTTGCGCAGACCGGTTTCGGTGATCGGGGTCGTCGGCTGGAAATCGAGCCACTGGGCCGGGCCGAAGTTGCCGGAAACCTGCTTTTCCCACTGATTGGGCTTGTCGCCGAGGACTTTGACGAATTCCTCGTGGGCGATGGCCACCAGGCCGGGGTGAGCCACCCAGCCGCCGTCGAAGCCGTCGTTGGCGTCGCGGGTCTTGTCGTGGCGG
>CAZHVZ010000057.1:0-21967 GCA_964536245.1 uncultured Rhodocyclaceae bacterium | reverse complement strand
AGCGCCCATCGAACGCCTGGTGGCCGGACAAAGGCAGCAGAATCGCTGGCTGGCTATTATCGCCATTCTGCTGGCTATCATCGCCAGCACCCTGATCGCCAATCCGGGCTAGCGGATTCATCAACGCGCCGCGAACCTGCCGGCGGGCCGGCTTGACTTCCTCCGCCGACATCGTAGAGTGAAGGGTTCTACCCGTAGCAGGAGGCTATCGGCCGTGAAGCTCAGCACCTCTATCGCAAACGACGCGGACCAACTGCTTCTCTCCCTGCTCAAGGCGACTGCCGGAGTCGTCGGCGCAAGCTTTTTCGAGGCGCTGGTGCAAGCCCTGGCCGCCGAAACCGGCGCCCGGCAAGTCTGGCTGGCCTGCCCCATTCCCCACCACAAAGAACGCGGCAAGGTTCTGGCCGGCAGCAATCTGCCGCCAAACAGCGAAATCGATTTGCCCCGCAGTCCGGAACCGGGGCACTTCATGCACCATTTTGTCGATGGCCATGACCAGTTGCTCGGAGTTCTCAGCGTGCATTTCGCGACCGGTCTGGTCTCCAGCGAACCCCTGCGCAAAACCGTTGATTTTCTCACTCCCCGTGTCATCAGCGAACTCGAACGCCTTGACCTGGACAGCCGCCTCACCCAGGCCCTGCAACGGGAAGCCATGCATGGCCGCATCCTCGCCATGGCGGCCACGCACAAGCCGCTGCAAAAGGTGCTTGATGCCGTGGTGCTGGGCGTCGAAGCCGAGCACGCCAAGCTTTTCTGCTCCATCCTGCTGGTCAGCCCCGACGGCAAGCGCCTGCTCACCGGTTCGGCCCCCAGCCTGCCCAATGAATACAACCAGGCCATCCATCGTACCCGCATCGGCATGGGAATCGGCTCCTGCGGCACGGCGGCCTTTACCGGCGAGCGCGTCGTTGCCGCCAACCTGCAGGAACACCCCTATTGGGCGGGGGTCAGAGAGCTGACGGCAAAACATCATCTGGCCAGCTGCTGGTCGCAACCGATCAAGGACAGCTCGGGCAAGGTGCTCGGCACTTTCGCCATTTACCAGAACCTGCCGGCAGAACCCTTTGCCCAGGAAATTGAGCTGATTGAATCCACCGCCCAGCTGCTCGGTCTGGTTCTTGAGCACTATCAGGCGCTCAACGAGCTTGGCGTGCGCACCCGCAAGTACCAGATGTTCCTGCAAATGGCCTCGGACGGTATTGTCGTTCTCGATAGCGAAGGCCGCCTGCTGGAGACCAGTGAGGGCTTTCTGCGCATGGTCGGGGCCAGCCGCGAGGAAGTCCTGGCCTCCTCGATCTGGGACTGGGATGCCCTGAATGACGAAGCCGCCTGCAAGACACGCCTCTCCCGCCTGACCGAGGAGCCGGTCATTTTCCGCACCATCAACCGCACCAAGAATGGCGAACTATGGAATGCCGAGGTTTCCTCCGCTGCCCTGACCATCGATGACAAACGCCTGATCTGGGCCTCAGCCCGCGACATTACCGAGCGCAAGCGGCTGGAAACGGAATTGCAGCGGCGCGCCACCACGGACGAACTGACCGGCATCGCCAACCGGGGCCACTTCATGGACAACCTGAAGGCCGAATTTGCCCGCGCCCGTCGCCACCAGCGTCCCCTGGCGGCAATCATGATGGATCTCGATTATTTCAAGGCGATCAACGACCGCCATGGCCACGCCGCCGGCGACAAGGTGTTGCGGGAAGTTTCCCGGGTGTGCACCAAGGCGCTGCGGGAAGAAGACTTTTTCGGGCGGCTGGGAGGCGAGGAATTCGCCGTTGTTTTACCGGAAACCGATGCCCTGAGTGCCATGGAGGTTGCCGAACGCCTGCGCTGCCTGATTGCTGAAATCGCCATCCGCGCCGACTCCGGCCAGGAGCAAAACACTATTCACCCCTCGTGTTCCCTGGGAGTTGCCATCATGAGCGAACAGGACGGCAATCACGAAAACCTCCTCGCCCGCGCCGACAAGGCGCTCTACGAAGCGAAGGCGGAAGGGCGCAACCGGGCCTGTTTCGCCAAGGGCTAAACAAACCGGGTAGCGGCTTCCAGACGGCTGAGCAGGCCGGCCAGGGCATGCCCCACCGCCTGCGCCCTGACCGCTCGCCGATCACCGTCGAAAAGGCAGGTCT
The DNA here is from genome assembly GCA_964536245.1 of uncultured Rhodocyclaceae bacterium. GTDB lineage: Bacteria > Pseudomonadota > Gammaproteobacteria > Burkholderiales > Rhodocyclaceae > CAZHVZ01. Next base: position 19,835 of record CAZHVZ010000057.1, on the reverse strand, counting down.
GCGCCGCGCAGCCGCCATCCTTCTGCGCCCAGGCAAAGCAGACCAGGCCCACCGGCTTTTCCGCCGTGCCGCCGCCTGGCCCGGCAATGCCGGTAATGGCCAGCGCCCAATCCGCCCGGCTGTGGCGCAAAGCGCCTTCGGCCATGGCCCGCGCCGTCTGCTCGGACACCGCGCCGTGGCGATCCAGAGTGAGGTCGGTCACACCCAGCATGTCAGCTTTGGCGGCATTGGAATAGGTGACAAAACCCCGCTCGAACCAGCCGGAACTGCCGGCAATGGCCGTCATGCACTGGGCCACCCAGCCGCCGGTGCAGGATTCGGCGGTGGCCAGCCATTCGCCCCGCGCTTGCAGGGCGGCGCCCACTTCGGCGGCGAGGGTTTCGAGTTCGTCCATAGCGCCCATGGTAGCATTGCCGCCCCGCTCGCCCGCCTTCTTTCGCCGAGGCTTTCTCCTTGACTGATCACTGCCTACCCCTGATGGTTCAGGGCACTACCTCCGACGCCGGCAAAACCACCCTGGTCGCCGCCCTCTGCCGCATCCTCAAGCGGCGCGGCGTGTCCGTCGCCCCCTTCAAGCCGCAGAACATGGCGCTCAATTCGGCGGTGACCGTAGACGGCGGTGAAATCGGCCGCGCCCAGGCGCTTCAGGCGCTGGCCGCCGGGCTGGAAGCGCACACCGACTTCAACCCGGTGCTGCTCAAGCCGACCACCGACAAAAAGGCCCAGGTCATCATCCACGGCCAGGTCGCCGCCGACCTCAACGCCCGCGACTATCACCAGTACAAACCCCGCGCCATGGGCGCCGTGCTCGCATCCTGGCAGCGCCTGACTGCCGCCTACCAGTGCGTCATGGTGGAAGGCGCCGGCGCGCCGGCGGAGCTCAACCTGCGCGCCCGGGCCAACGCCCACATGGGCTTTGCCGAGGCGGTGGACTGCCCGGTCATCCTCATCGCCGACATCGACCGGGGCGGCGTTTTCGCCCACCTGGTCGGCACCCTGGACCTGCTCTCGGCCAGCGAACAAGCCCGGGTCAAGGGCTTTGTCATCAACCGCTTTCGCGGCGACATCAGCCTGCTCGAACCCGGCCTCGCCTGGCTGGAAGAACGCACCGGCAAGCCGGTGCTCGGCGTCCTGCCCTACCTGCACGGCCTTTTCCTCGACGCCGAGGACGCCATCGCCACCGCCTCGGTCAACCAGGAAAAAAGCAAGCTCAAGGTCATCGCCCCGGCTTACCCCCGTGTTTCCAACCACAACGACCTCGACCCTCTGCGCCTGCACCCGGAAATCGATTTCCGCTGGATCGGGCCGGGAGAAGCGCCGCCCGCCGCCGATCTCATCGTCCTGCCCGGCTCCAAGGCGGTGCGCGCCGACCTGGAATGGCTGCGCAGCCAGGGCTGGGAAACCGCCATCAAAAAGCATCTGCGCTACGGCGGCAAGCTCATCGGCCTGTGCGGCGGCTACCAGATGCTCGGGCATTCGCTGCACGACCCGCAAGGGCTGGAAGGCCTGCCGGGCAGCACGCCGGGGCTGGGCGTGCTCGATTGCGAAACCACCCTGGAAGCGGAAAAGCAGCTGCGCAACGTGCGCGGCCAGGTCATGCTGGAAGGCAAACCCGCCCTCGCCGGCTACGAAATCCACCTCGGCGTCACTGCCGGCCCCGCCCTCGCCCGGCCGGCGGTGCGCCTTGACGATGGCCGCCCGGACGGCGCCCTCTCCGCCGACAACCAGATTCTCGCCACCTACTGCCACGGCCTCTTCGACCACCCGGCCGCCCTCAGCGCCCTGCTCGGCTGGGCCGGCGCCGGTGAAGTGAAGACGGTGGATTTCGCCGCCCGACGCGAGGCCGACCTCGACCGGCTGGCGGATTCGGTGGAAGCGGCGCTGGATTGGAGCAAGCTGGCGCCGTTGCTGCCGGGTTTCGCGGTCCCCGGCACTAAAGCGTGAACGGCAATGGGCGCTCAATACCGCCGCCAATGGCAGACTTCGGATAGCTTGGGCATTCATGCAGCCCGCCAAAACGAAGCATTATCGACTACAATTGAAGCACTAACAGCTACACATAGACTCCTGTGCTTCTTGATCTCCTTTTTGGCACCTATCGGCAACGGGCGCTGGCGCAACTGCTTTTGCATCCCGAGAGCAGTTACCACGTCCGCGAACTGGCGCGTCTGACCGGCACCACGGCCGGCACGCTGCACAAGGAATTGGCCAAATTGGCCGAAGTCGGCCTGTTGCAGCGCGCCAAGCAGGGCAATCAGGTGCGTTACCAGGCCAACCGGGAATGCCCGGTTTTCCCCGAGCTGGCTGGCCTGTTCCGCAAAACCAGCGGCCTAGTTGACGTACTGGCCGAGGCGCTGCGCCAACTGCACCCGGCGCCGGAACTGGCGCTGGTCTTCGGTTCGCTGGCGCGCGGCGACGAAAACGCCGGCAGCGATGTCGATCTGCTGCTCATCGCCGACTGCGGTTTTGGCGAAGCCGTCAAGGCACTGCATCCAGCCCAGGCCATCCTGCAACGGGAAATCAACCCGGTACTCTATTCCGCCCCCGAGTTTGCCCGGCGCATCGAAACCAAGGATGCCTTTGCGCTGAACATTCTCGCCAACCCCAAGCTCTTCGTGATCGGAACACCCCATGACCTTGGAAAATTTGCTGGCGATTCACCGTCTGCAAGTATTTGAAGCGACGCCGGGCGGCGTGCTGCGTCTCCTGGCCTCGGCCGAACGCAACCTGGTCGACGCCCGACTGACCGAACTCAGCAACGACAACCGCTTCGACGCCGCCTACAAGACCATCATGCAGTGCGCCATGATCGGGCTGTGGGCCAAGGGCTTCCGCACCGCCACCAGCCAGCCAGGCCATCATCAGACTGCGCTGCAATCCCTGCCCAAGACACTCGGGCTGACCACAGATACCGTCATCGTCCTCGACGCCTTGCGCAAACAGCGCAATCTCAACGACTACGAAGGCGACCCCGTCACCGACGCCGCCGTCCGTGAATGCCTGGCCCAGGCCGAAGCGCTCCTCACCCACACCCGGCAATGGCTGCAAGGCCATCGCCCTGACCTGCTGACCGAAACCTCCTGAACTCATGCTTGACCGCAAACGGCCCTGGATTGGGGGAAGCTGGCGCCGCTGCTGCCGGGTTTCGCGGCTCCCGGCGCCTTGCCGGGAAAAACAGGCAACGGGTTTTGAGAGGAACTCCAAGGCAGGAAATGCCGCGTTGTGCTTAATGCCCCAATTCGGCCAGGAACCGTCTCTAGTGAATTAGTCATACACCGGGCGTTGACTCAGTCCGTATGATTGTTGATTGATAAGGAGACGGACATCGGATAATCTCCATGTCATTCATCACCTTACAGGCGCTTCAATCGTGTCCGTATTGTTGGCAATGACCCGGACGTTTCTGCGTCTGAATAACTGTTAGGTATCTCATCAATTGGACGCATCCATTTATCTCGCATGGGCTTGTCTTCTTGGGGTTCCCCCTATTGCCATTGCCGCATTCTTCATCATTCGCCGGCAATGGCCTCGTTCGATGTCGACCAGTCTTCTGTTGTGTGTATTCGTAATACTCACAGTCGTAGCATTTTCAGCAATCAGTACGTCGTTCGCTTCACCTTTGGCCAATGTGGCTTCCATATGTGCTGCGTACTTGGCCTACGGGTTTCTTGCTGCGGCCTGCTGGAATATCCGATCAAAAGCACTTCGAATTCCTATAGTTATCGCTGCTTCAATCCCAATCGTTATCGGGTATTTCCTCGGAACCATTGGGATTCTTGGCCTAGCATTCTTTGTCGGCGACTACTCCCGGCCACCGCAAGAAACTACGCAAATGGCAGATAACCTGATATGCCGTGTAACCATGTGGGGAATGGCAGCCTCGGATTCCGGCTATACAGTTCATTTATACAAACCTTGGCCCATCCTGTCCTTTATTGAAACGGAAGTTGCACATATCGTGGTAAATGAATCCAACTCAACCTCAGCGCCTCCAAACGCATCCTGCGCTGACGCACTTGAAATCTATGCCAAAAATCATTCCGTTTAAATTGGCGCCGCGACCTAATTTCATCGGTTGAAAGTCCGCTTTCCAAAGCCCTGACTGCCACATTTGGGTAGCCTTCTCCCGACCAAGCCTTCAGGCCACCAAGCCCCCCGCCCATGACCATCACCCCCTTCCAGTCCCTGGCCTGCCCCCTGGATGGCGCCCCCCTGCACCGCAGCGGCTCGTCCTGGCGCTGTTCCAGCGGCCATAGTTTCGACATTGCCAGCCAGGGTTATACCCACCTGCTGCCGGTGCAGCAGAAGCGTTCCCGCGACCCCGGCGACAGCAAGGAGATGGTGGCGGCCCGGCGGCGCTTTCTCAATAGCGGGGCTTACCAGCCGATTGCCGCTGCCGTGGCCGAGGCCGCGCTGGCGGATTGGCCGGCCGGGGCGACGGTCAGTTGCCTCGACGCCGGTTGTGGCGAGGGCTATTACCTGCGCCAGCTGGCGGCGGGACTGGGCGCCGGGCAGACCCTGGCCGGGCTGGGGCTGGATATTTCGAAATGGGCGATCCTGGCGGCGGCCAAGCAGGACCGGCGGGAAAGCGGCGGCGGCTTCAATTGGCTGGTGGGCAGCAACGCCAATCTGCCGGTGCTGCCGGGCACCCTGGACCGGGTGCTGTGCCTGTTCGGCTTCCCGGTCTATGGCGAATTCGCCCGCGTCCTCAAGCCGGGTGGCCAGTTGCTGCAGGCTGATGCCGGGCCGGAGCATTTGCGGCAATTGCGGGAAATCATCTACCCCGCCCTCAAGCCGGAACGGGGCGCCGAGGCGCCGGCCCCGGCCGGCTTTAGCCCCCTGGCGACGGAAACCGTCCGCTATGAACTGGACCTGGCCGGCGCCGAGCAGATCGCCGACCTGCTGGCCATGACCCCGCACCTCTACCGGGCCAGCGCCGAGGGGCGGGCCCGGGCGGCGGCGCTGACCGCGCTGTCGGTGACCGTAGACGTCCGTCTGACCAATCATGTGCGGAATGCGACCCGAAAGTAAGCGCCAGAAAGAATCCGTTGTTGATTGTCAGGCCGGACTCCATCAATCCCCAATTCAGGGTGTCTTCACGGGAAACGGCCAAAACAGGGTTGATTTAGGGAGAAATGGGTTGATTATTAGCTAGCCAGGAGATATAACCTCTCAAATCTGACCGTTTTCTGACAAAACAAATGTGCGGTTTTGCAGGCTTTCTTTCCCTGGGTTCCAATCCCCTTGATGCTACGGTGCGTCGGGGGATCCTGACGGCCATGGGGCAAGCCATTGCGCATCGCGGGCCGGATGATGAGCAGTATTTTGACGATGGTGTGCTATCCCTTGTTTTTCGACGGCTGTCCATTGTTGATACTCAGCATGGCGTCCAGCCGATCTTCAGCGAAGATCGGAGTACGCTCCTGGTCGCCAACGGGGAAATTTACAACCATCTCGACCTGAGGCGAAAACTTTCCGGAAACCACGTATTTTCAAGCAATTCAGATTGCGAGGCCTTGCTCCATGCTTATGAAAACTGGGGTCTTGGCGCCTTTGAGCAATGCCGTGGGATGTTTGCGGCAGCCCTCTGGGAGCGAAATACCCGGAGACTGATCCTTGCCCGCGATCGCCTTGGGATCAAGCCGCTCTACCTTTTCCGTGCTGGAAAAGGGTTTGTTTTTGCTTCGGAACTGAAGGCACTGCTGGCCCATCCGGCTTGTCCAAGGGAGATCGATCTGGCGGCATTGGAGGTGTCTCCCCTCAGCTCTTCCCGTATTCCGACCTACATCAAGGGTGTGGAATTTCTGCCTGCGGCCTCCTATATGGTGATTGATCAAAACGGGGGAACAGGTCGGCGGAATTACTGGGAGATGGCGTCCCATTTTGGACACGCTCCTTATGGAAACGACAAGTCCCGTTACATCGACACCTTGCAGGATCTGGTGGAGGAATCAGTCATTGAGCATCTGCAAGGGGAAAGCCAGGTAGCCATTCATCTCAGTGGCGGCCTGGATTCGGCGATGCTGGCGGCAATCATCTCCCGGCAGAAAAAAGACACTCCCTGTTACACCATCGTTGAACGAACCACCTCCGTGGTCGGCGATGTCGCCTCAGCCAGACTTAGTTGCCAACAGCTCGGGCTGCCCTGGTTCCCGGTACTGTTCGACTACCGCTCCATTCTTGACGAGATGCAATTCGATCTGTCCAAACTGGAAGAGTCGGTATGGATGATGGATTCACCGCGCATTGATCTGGAATGGCTGATGAAGGAGGAGTTGACGCGAGTCATCCGCCAGCAGCATCCCGAGATCAAAACTCTCATCATCGGCCAGGGCGCCGATGAATTTTCCGGCGGTTACTCCCGCCGGGTCGACATGCGCAATCTGTGTTGGCAGAGCTACCTGACCAATGAAATATCTCCCATGATTTCCCGGAATACCGGCCCGGATCGTCTGGGATTCAGCAGCAAGTATTCCAGCCGTGAAACCCAGGCCCGATCTGGCGCCTACCATCAGGCAATGCTTCTCTTCACACGGCAATTGCAGCATCACAACCTTTGGCACGAAGACCGGACCAGCGCCTGGCACGGCATGGAGGCACGGGTACCGTTTCTTGACCACCGAATCGTCGAGCTGCTGGTTTCCATTCCGGACAGCCTGCATCACGACCTGTTCTGGGACAAAAAAATATTCCGGGAATGCATCAGAAAAATTTTCCCGGAGTTCAATGCAGACCGCCCCAAGGTTGGTTTCTGCTGCACAAACGACGTACGTTCCATCAATATCATCGTGCATGGCATGGCCACCCGAACTGCTGCCCCGTTCCTGGAAAAATACCTGTCCAGCGAGCACTATCCCTTTGACCGAAAGGCAACCCGACAACTGGCGCATAACGTATTGAATCGAGGGCCGGGGTTCTATGGCGACAGCTTCCGTTTACTGGAACACATGGCCGTCACCATATTCGCCCACCAGTTCGGTGCTGCCAACTTGATTCCTGCTGTATCGCGCCGGCATCGGCCTTTCCTCTCCGTGATTGCCGCCGAAAGGATGCCGATCATCGAGCGCCGGATGCGTGAATCTCCGGTCATCAAAACCCGGTGGCGGCCCGGCGACCGGTTATGCCTTCCGGAAGGTGCGGCCATTTCCTGCCTGGACTATCCGGATGGGAAAATGCGCTTCCTGCTCGTCAAGGATGGCGTGGTTTATTCCGAGATGGAGGTCTTCGGTGTTTCTCCCTGGCTGCCAAGTTTCATGAGGAATCTCGGCCGAGGCATGTCCAGAACCTTTTCCATTCAGGATTGGGCCGATGAGTTTGATTTGGGCTTGAAAGAATTCACCAACGCGCTGGATATGCTCTATCAAAGCGGGTTCATTGTTGCAGTCCGCCAGCCGTCCGGCGAGATCCTGGAGCCTCAAACGGCATCAAGGTTGGCGCCTTGAGCGCTCCCCAGGCGCCAGAGGGAGGTCACCTCGGCCACCCGGGCGGCATGCAGGGGATCGTCCCGGTCGGCCGCCTTGCCATGGCGGGGACGGGTATCCAGACGGTCGATGACGCGCAGCCCGGCGGCTTCGATCCAGCCCAGCAGTTCATTCCGGGAGCGCAGGCCGAGGTGTTCGGCCAGGTCGGAAATGATCAGCCAGCCTTCGCCGCCGGGTTCCAGATGCTTGGACAGGCCGGCCAGGAAACCCTTGAGCATGCGGCTGTCCGGGTCGTAGACGGCGTATTCGATGGGCGAGCTGGGGCGGGCCGGCACCCAGGGCGGGTTGCACACCACCAGCGGGGCGCGGCCGGGAGGAAAAAGATCGGCCTCGACCACCTCCACCTGCTGCGCCACGCCCAGCCGGGCCAGATTGTCGCGGGCGCAGGACAAGGCCCGCTGATCCTGATCGGTGGCCACCACTTTGTGTACGCCCCGCCGGGCAAGGACGGCGGAAAGCACGCCGCTGCCGGTGCCGATGTCAAAGGCCAGGCGATCCGATGGCAGGGGCGCTTCCGCCACCAGCTGCACGTACTCGCCGCGCAGGGGAGAAAAGACGCCGTACCAGGGATGGATGCGCCCGCCGAGGGCGGGGATGTCGACGCCGTTCCGGCGCCATTCGTGGCCGCCGATGAGGCCCTGCAACTCGCGCAGGGCGATGACGAAATCCGCCTCCAGCGACGCTCCCGCTTCGCGCAGGGCGTCTGCCACATGCGGCCCGCGACGCAGGGGAATGTGTCCGCCGGCTGCCACCGGCACCAGCACCATGCCGAGCACCCGCGCCCGCTGAGCCTGGGCCTGGCGGTGCTGGTGAAAGGCTTGGCTCATGGAAGCGGCCGGCTTGCGAGATTTTTTGCGATCCACCCGGCGGGCCAGTGCCTGCAACAGCTGCCGGGCGTTGTGATAGTCGCCGCGCCAGAGCAGGGCGGTGCCTTCGCAGACCAGGCGGTAGGCGGTGTCGGCGGGGAGCTGGTCGTCGGCCAGCAGGACCTTCCCGGGCGGCGGATTGCCGGCTTCCGAACGCCACCGGGCGGAATGCTTTTCCTCCCCTTCCGTCCACTCGATGCGCGGCGCTTCGCTCATTGCCCGCCCTTGAGGGACAAGGGCAGGCCGGCGGCGACCAGGGTCACCTGCGGGCAAAGGGCCGCCACCTGCTGGTTGAGCCGCCCCTGCTCGTCGGCAAAGAGGCGGGCCAGCGGGTTCATGGGGACGATGCCCCAGCCCACCTCGTTGCTGACCAGGATGACCTGGCCGGGCAGGGTGGGCAGGGCCGCCAGCAGCTGATTGATCTCGCCCCGCAGCAGGGAGCACTCGACGACCTGCCCGGCTTCGGCCTGCGCTGCCGCCTGCCCGGCAAAGAAAAGGTTGGACAGCCACAGGGTCAGGCAATCGACGAGGATGCAGTTGCCCGGCTGCGACAACTCCAGCAAGGCATCGGCCAGATAAAGCGGCTCTTCGGCACAGCCCCAGTCCGCCGGACGGCGGGCGCGATGGTGGGCGATACGGCGCGTCATCTCGCCATCCCGCGCTTCGGCGGTAGCCAGATAGATGACCGGCAAGGCGGTTTGGACGGCGCGTTCTTCCGCCAGGCGGCTTTTGCCGGAACGGGCGCCTCCGAGAATGAGTTGGTTCATGGAACGAAGGGTAGGCGATTGGCGGCCTGATGGGCAAGCCTCATTTCACCGCTCGATTCACTGACGGCGCCTCCCGACCGGCCCATGCCTTCAGATCATCATGCCGACCACGCCGCCGCAGGACAGGGTCGCCAGTGTTCCGGCGATCAGGGTGCGTGGCCCGAGATCAAGGATTTCCTGCCGCCGCTCGGGGACCATGGCGGTCAGCCCGCCGATCAGGATGCCGAGGCTGCCAAGGTTGGCGAAACCGCACAGGGCATAGGTCATGATCACCCGGCTGCGGGGCGACAGGGCTTCCGGCGGCAGGGCGGCAAAATCGAGGTAGGCGACCAGTTCATTGAGGATGGTTTTTGTCCCCAGCAGCCCGCCCGCCACTCCGGCCTCATCCCAGGAGACCCCGGCCATCCAGGCCAACGGGGCCATGAGCAGGCCGAGCAAGCCTTGCAAGGACCACGGTGCGCCATCATGGGGCAGCAGGGCCAGTGCCTGATTGAGCAGCGCCACCAGGGCCACCAGAACAATCAGCATGGCGACGATATTGAGCAGGAGCTGCAAGCCTTCGCCGGTTCCCCGGGTAATCGCATCCATGCTGCTGCCGTCCAGCCGGGGCAGGTCTACGGCGCGGCCGGTGGGGGCGCCGTCCGGCGGCACCATGAGGACGGAAAAAACGATGGCCGCCGGGGCACTGATGAAGGAGGCTGCCAGGATATGGCCGAGGGCGTCCGGCACCCGTGGCCCGACAATGCCGGCATAGAGGGCCATCACCGTACCGGCCACTCCGGCCATGCCGGCGGCCAGAATGATGAACAGCTCCCCCCGGGAAACCTTGTTGAGATAAGGCTTGACCAGCAGGGGCGCTTCGACCATGCCGACAAATACGTTCGCCGCCGTAGACATCCCCACTGCGCCGCCGACGCCCAGGGTGCGCTCGAGCAAGCGGGACAGCCCCTGCACCAGCAGAGGCAGAATGCGCCAGTGGAACAGCAGGGCCGACAGCGCGCTCATCACCAGCACCACCGGCAGAGCCTGGAAAGCGAGGACAAAACTGGCCCCGGCGGCGGTTTCGGCATAGGGCAGGGGCGCCCCGCCGAGAAAGCCGAACACCACCGTCGTGCCGGCGCGGGTGGCCTGCTCAAGCGCCAGCAGGGCATCGTTCATGGCGGTAAAAGCGGCTCGCGCACCGGGAACCTTGAGGATCACCCCGGCCAGAATCCCTTGCAGCACCACCCCGGCAAAAACAGTGCGCCAGGGAATGGTTCGCCGGCTTTCGGACATCAGCCAGGCGAGGAGGACAAAGCCCGCATAGCCGACCACTCCTTGCAACAGGGGATTCACGGCAGCACCTCAAGGCGCTTGTCCACCACCGGGGCGATCCGGCCAGCGCGACGAAGCGCCTCAATGGCCACCTCGGTTTCCACCGGCGAACCTTCCGCCGGGCGCAGAACCGGGAGTTTGGCCAGCACCGGATAACCATCGCCGCCACCGGCCAGATAATTGGAGGTGGTCAGGCGGTAGGTCTTGCCCTCGTCCACCGGCTGGCCGCCAACGCTCAGGCTGACAATGCGGCGACCGGGGGAAAGCGCCGGGTCATAGGTCAAACGCAGGCCGGAAACCTGCGGCATGGCGCCGCTCTGCCCGGCCTCGATGCGGCGCCCGAGGCCGTACTCGAGAACCGTGCGCAATTCCGCCCCCCCAATGGCAAGCCCCACCAGCGGGTTCTCGAAGGGCAGCAGGGCCATGAAATCCCGGCGCGTCAGCGGGCCGGGGCCGAGTATTCGGTCGGCACGAAAGCCGCCGCCGTTAAGCAGGGCGATATCGCTGCCGGTCGCCGTGCGCACGGCATCTGCAACAAAATTGCCAAGATTGGTTTCGCCCCGCCGCAGGGACTCTCCCCGACCATCCAGGGCAACGCCGGTTTCGCCGATGGTCTCGCCGAGAAGCTTGCCCAGCTGGCGCTCAAAGGCAAGATTGCTTGCCAGTACCGCAGGGTCTTCTGGCCAGCGCCGGTCCACCGGAATGATCTCCCACTCCAGTCCGGCCAGGTGATACCCCGTGTCCTTGCGGCTCAACCGCAAGCCGACCCGGATCACATCCCGGGCATCGGAACCCGCCGTGAAAATGGGGGTGTGCCCGCCCAGTTCGGTAATCAGATGATGGTCGTGGCCGCCGAGGATCAGGTCCACCACGCCGCTTCCCGCCAGCTCCCGATCCTCCGCCAGGGTGCAGTGGGTCAGGGCGACCACCACCTCGGCGCCGGACTGGCGCAAGACGGCAGCCTCCCGCCGGGCGGTTTCCAGCAAACCGGCGAATCGAATGCCCGCTCCCGGCTTGGAGAGGGTGACTGTTTCCGGCGTCAGAAGACCCAGTACCCCGACCTTTACCCCGCCCAGCGTCAGCAGGCGGGAAGGCGCCGTCGCCGGGAGCGGCGGCGTGGCGTCCAGATTGGCCGCCAGCCAGGGAAAGCGGGACTCGGCCAGTCGTTCACGCAAGACCTCCGGGCCAAAGTCGAATTCGTGGTTGCCGGGCACCGCCAGATCGACCCCGGCGGCATTCCACGCCGCCATCATCTGCTGCCCCTTGAACAAACCCGATTCCACACTGGGTGACAAGGTATCGCCGCCAAAGACAAAGAGCGTAGCCGGCAGCCGGCGCTTCATTTCCCGGACCAGGGAAGACAGGCGGGCCAGCCCTCCACGCGGGGCGTTCGGATCGATGGGACCGACCTGGTACACATCATTGACGTGGAGGAAGGCGATTTTGACGCTTTCCTCGGCGCCACTCGGCGACAGCCAGGCGAAGCTCAGCCCGAACGCCAACAACCACCGGACAACCAGACGATCAAGCATGGGAAAACTCCACGTTCTTCGCTGCAAAAGCGCAGGATAGCAGCATTCTGTCCAGGCTGAACCGGCTGCCCGTCACACTCCGCTTTCTGGGATAATCGCCCTGTTGAAACACAATGGAACCCGGTGCGAATCCGTGGCGGGCCCGCCGCTGTAATCGGGGACGGATGTTGCAGATGGCCACTACGCGGGGAGACAAACCCGCCGGGAAGGCGCGGCATTCCGGCTGATCCGAAAGCCAGAAGACCTGTTTCGACATGGCGCAGGAAGCCTGTGGACAGGGCTTCGCCGCAGCATTCCGGAAGAACGCTGCGGCGAGGCCTTTTTTGCTTTTTGGACAGAAAGAATCGGATGCCTTCAAAATTTGACATTTCCCGGCCTGATCAGGCCATCGCCGCTGCGCTCCAGCACAAGATCGACCACAAGACCAAACCCCTCGGTGCCCTCGGCCAGCTGGAACAGGTCGCCCGCCAGATCGGCCTCATCCAGCAAAGCCTGACGCCGCAACTCCGGCAGCCGCAACTGGCGGTTTTTGCCGGCGACCACGGCGCGGCCAGGGCCGGCGTTTCGGCCTACCCGCAGGATGTGACCTGGCAGATGGTCGAGAACTTCCTGGCCGGCGGCGCGGCAATCAATGTTTTCGCCCGCCAGAACGGCATCGCCCTGTCCGTCGTTGACGCGGGCGTGGCCCACGACTTCGGCCAGCGGGCCGGGCTGATCGACGCCAAGGTGGGACCGGGCACGGCCAACTATCTGGAAGCGCCGGCAATGACCGCCCGGCAGTGCGCCCAGGCCATGGAACACGGCGCCGGGCTGGTGCGCGGCCTGGCGGCAGCCGGCTGCAATGTCATCGGTTTCGGCGAAATGGGTATCGGCAATACCGCCGCCGCCTCGCTCATCACCCACTGCCTGACCGGCGCCGCGCTGGCCGATTGCGTCGGGCGCGGCACCGGCCTGGACGATGCCGGGCTGACCAGGAAGCGCGGCCTGCTCGAACAGGCGCTGCACCGTACCGGCCCGCTGAGCGACCCGCTAACCGTACTCAGCGAATTCGGCGGCTTCGAGATCGCCATGATGGCCGGCTCCATGCTGGCTGCCGCCGAAGCCCGGATGGTTCTGCTCATCGACGGCTTCATCGTTGGTTCCGCCGCTCTGCTAGCCAGCCGCCTGGCCCCGGCACTGCTCGATTACTGCGTGTTTTGCCACCGTTCCGCCGAACCCGGCCATGCCGCCCAGCTGGCGGCCATGGAGGCCAAGCCCCTGCTCGACCTTGGCCTGCGTCTGGGCGAGGGTACCGGCGCGGCACTGGCTTATCCGCTGGTGCAGGCGGCGGTCAGCTTCCTCAACGAAATGGCCAGTTTCGAGTCGGCCGGCGTCGCCGAAAAGCTGTGATCGTTCAGCGCCTTCGTCGGGAAGCCGAGTATTTCTTCGGCGCCGTGCGTTTTTTCACCCGCCTGCCGGTGCCGGCCTGGGTCGGTCATTCGGTGGAGGCGCTCAATCGCTCGGCCCGCTACTTTCCGGCGGTTGGCCTGCTGGTCGGCAGCATCGGGGCGCTGGTGTACCTCGGCGCTGCCCTGCTGTGGCCGCAGGCGGTGGCGGTGCTGCTTGCCATGGCCGCCACCATTTACGCGACCGGCGCCTTTCACGAGGATGGGCTGTCCGACACGGTGGACGGCCTGGGCGGCGGCTGGGAAAAGCTGCGCATCCTGGAAATCATGAAGGACTCCCGGGTCGGCAGTTACGGCGTGGTGGCCATAGTTCTCGCCCTGCTCGGCAAGTTCACCCTGCTCCTCGCCACCCCGGTGGATCTTCTGCCCGGAGTCCTGCTCGCCGGTCATGCCGTATCCCGCCTGGCCTCGACCACCCTGCTGTACACCCTCGATTACGTTCGGGAAGACCTGCTCGCCAAAGCAAAACCCCTGGCGACCCGGCTTTCTGCCGGCGAGATGCTGCTGGCAACGCTGTCTGCCCTCGCCCCCCTGCTTCTGCTGCCGCCCCTCAAGGCGCTCACCGCCTGCCTGCTGGCTGCCCTTGCCACCCTCTGGCTGGCCGGGCTGTTTCGCCGCTGGCTGGGGGGCTATACCGGCGACTGCCTGGGCGCTACCCAGCAGGTATCGGAAATTGCCTTTTATCTCGGCATTCTGGCGGTCTGGCCGGCGTGATCCTGCATCTTGTCCGCCACCCGCCGCCGGACATTTCGCCGGGCATCTGTTACGGCGGTCTGGACATCGGCGCGCTTCAGGTCAGCGACACTGCGGCGCATCTGCACACCCTGCTGCCGCCGGGACTCCCGGTCTGGAGCAGCCCGCTGCGCCGTTGCCGGGAACTGGCTCTGGCCCTGCACCCCGCGCCGCAAACCGATTTCCGTCTGGCCGAGATGAATTTTGGCCGCTGGGAAGGCCAGGCCTGGGACGCCATTCCCCGTCATGAACTGGATGCCTGGGCCGGGGACGTGGCGGGCTACGCACCGCCGCAGGGGGAATCGGCGCAAGCGGTCCGCAAGCGCGCCCTGGAATTCGTTGCCAGTCTGAATGTGCCGGAAGCCGTTGTCGTCACCCATGCCGGAGTGATCCGCGTATTGCTGGCGCACTGGCGCGGCATGCCGGTGGAGGACTGGCTCACCCTGCGCTTCGCCTATGGCTCGGCGACCCGCATCGAAGTGCCGTGAACGGCCCCGGCAACTTCCCGCAGCGCCCGGCCATCAGCGCCGGCAGCGGGTCTGCACCGCCTGCTCGGCAGCGGCCTTGAGGGTGGGCCGCTCGTCATCGGAGACATAGACTCTTTCGCCGTCCTTGTTGGTGCGGAAGACCCGCCGTCCCTCGTTGTTGTGCCACTCCTGCAGCACCCGCCGGGCATCGGCACAGGCCTTTTCTGCCTCCGCCGCCGGCTTGACCGCCTGCTGGGTCGCTTGGCGGCGGCGGAACTCCCGTTCTTTTTCCTCCCAGTCGGTTGGCCGTACGCCTTCTGCCGGCGGCGCCGTATTCACCACCTCGATCCGGGCCGGGCGGGAAGGCGGCGGAGCATCGGAATACTGGGTTTTTCCCGTGCCATCCACCCAGCGGTACACCTCGGCCTCGGCCTTCGGCAGAAGGACCGTGCAGAGCAAAACCAGAACCGCTTTCGCCAACCCGTGCACAGCGTCCTACCCTTTGCCGCCGCTCACCGGCTTGGCCTGCCGCCGGACACCGGCAGACATGGCGACGGTTCCCGCACTGACGTAGGCTTCCACATTGCGCTCCAGATCCTCCGGTGAGTAGAGGTAATTCACCATCAGCCCGTAGGATTGCTGAAACCCCTTGGCGGCGCAATCGGCCAGATAATTGAGGCGTTCCACCCGGGCGCCGTTGCCCAGATGAAAGCGGGAAACCGGATCGTAAGGCGCGCCCTTTTCCCTCCCCCCCTGTTTGGCCTGGGCCAGGTAGCGTGCCGCCAGGCGCAGCAAGGGCTCACGCAGGCTGCGCACGCTGCGGGACTGGGCGGCCCACTCGCCGCTGGCCAATTCCGCCGGAGAGAGGGGGATACCGGCCTCGGCCAGCGCCTGCGGATGTTTTTTGACCCAGGCCGCCAATTGCGGAATGGGTGAAAGCGTGGCAAAGGTATCCAGCTTGGGAAAATCCCGCTTCAAATCGTCAATCACCCGCTTGAGCAGGAAATTGCCGAAGGAAACCCCGCGCAGCCCGGCCTGGGTGTTGGAAATGGAATAGAAAATGGCGGTATCCGCCTTGTGGGCATCGAAAACCGGGGCATTTTCATCCAGCAAGGTCTGCACGTTGTCGGCCAGATGGTCGGTCAGGGCAACTTCGACAAAAATCAGGGGCTCCGCCGGCATACGCGGGTGGAAGAAGGCGTAAAGGCGGCGGTCAGAATCCAGCCGGTTCTTGAGGTCGGCCCAGGAACGGATTTCGTGTACGGCCTCATATTCGATGAGCTTTTCCAGCAGGGCGGCCGGAGAATTCCAGGTAATGCGCTGCAATTCCAGGAACCCCACATCGAACCAGGCCGACAGGCGGGATTCCAGTTCGCGGTCGAGAACGGCCAGTTCGGGGTCGCTTTCGAGAAACCGCAATAGATCGGTCCGCAAATCAACCAGGAATTTCACTCCCTGGGGAATGGCGTTGAACTGGGTCAGGATGCGGATACGGGAGGAACGCATGGCTCCGCGCAGCGCCGCCTCGGCCTTCCATTGTCCGGAAGTGCCGACAGCCGCCTGATAATGCTCATGGGCAGCAGCCACCTTGCCGGGGTCGGGGCCGAATTCGAGGGCAATCAGATGCAGAAAACGGTGCCGCCCTTCATCATTCAGAGCAAGATAGGTTTCCGCCAGACGAGCCGCCCGCCCCCTGGCCGAGACCTCGCCGCCCTGCCCCTCGGCACATTCCCGCAACTGGGCGCGCAAACGCTCGACCCCCCGGGCTGAAAGATCCGCTCTTTCCTCCGCCGGGTTCACCAACGCACGTAGTTTCTGTACCAAGCTGACACTGACCATGGGCCTCTCCTTGCTGGCTCCAGTGTACAACCCCACATCCTTGAATTCGAGCAAAAAAGCCATTTTTCCCCGCCAACCATGGAAATAAAGCCGGGTCCTTTGCAACAAAGCATTCAATCCCCTGTCGAAACCGCTGCAACCGGCAAAAAAATCGCGGTAAACTACCTGCCCTGCCAGATAACTGCTTCAACCCGTAGAGAGACCAGTATGGAAACCACAGTTCCGTCCGGCAAGCACCGCCCTCTGCCGACAAAGTTCCGCATCGGCATTGAGGAAATGGATACCCAGCATGCCTACTGGATACATCTTATCGAGGAATTCCGGGCTGTCGGCTCGGAGCACCTGCTCGATCATGCCGGCATCAGCGCCGCCCGCCACGCCCTGGAGGAACTGCTCCGCTATACCAAAAGCCATTTTTCCAGCGAAGAGCAGTTTCTCGCCAAACACCAGTATCCAAATCTGGAGCAGCACAAGAAACAACACCGGGAGCTTGAAGCAACCGTACAAAAACTGCTCGACGAACTCAACGGCCACACGGCTCATCACAGCACTCCGCTCAAACTCAATCTCTTTGCCACCATCTGGCTGATGGATCACATTGCCAAGGACGATGTGGACTACGCCCAATTCATTCTGGGCAAACTGAAAACGATCCAGTAAGAGGCCGCAGGCACACCGGCAGGCAAGCCGCTAAAATGTCGGGCATGGAAATTCTGTCTACCGTTGCCGACGCCGTGCCCCTTGATGAGGTCAAGCGCATTCTGGTCATCAAGCTGCGCCACCACGGCGACGTGCTGCTGACTTCGCCGGTCTTTTCCGTCCTCCGGGAACAGCTTCCCCAGGCCCGTATCGACGCCCTGGTCTATGACGATACGGCCTCCATGCTTACCCTGCACCCGGCCATTTCCGAAGTGCATCGCATTGACCGCAACTGGAAAAGCCTCAGCCTGTTCTCGCAGCTGCGGGCCGAATGGCATCTTTTCTCCAAGCTGCGGGCCGGCCGCTACGACCTGGTCGTCCATCTCACCGAACACTGGCGCGGCGCCTGGCTGGCCCGGCTGCTGGGCTGCCGCTGGGCGGTCGGCCCGAGCCAGCGCAGCAAGCGCTGGAAAAAAAGTTTCACCCACCGCTTTGCCCATCCCAAAAACGCCCTGCGCCATGTGGTCGAAGCCAATCTCGATGCCCTGCGCCGTATCGGTATCCAGCCCACCCCGGAGCAGCGGAGGCTCACCCTGGTTCCCGGCCACGAAGCCGAAGCGAAAATCAACCAGCGCCTGCGTGAACTGGGTGTCGAACCGGGCCGCTTCATCCATATCCACCCGGCTTCCCGCTGGTTTTTCAAATGCTGGCCGGCGGAACAGATGGCCGAGCTGATTCGCCGCCTGCAAGCCGATGGCCACACCATTGTTCTTTCCGCCGCCCGCAGCCCGGAAGAACTGGCCATGATCAGCGCCATCCAGTCCCGCCTGACCAGACCGGCGCCCAGCCTGGCCGGCGAACTCACCCTCAAGGAACTGGCCGCGCTCACCGCCCGCGCCCGGCTTTTTGTCGGCGTCGACTCCGCCCCCATGCACATTGCCGCTGCCGTCGGCACCCCGACGGTGGTGCTTTTCGGCCCCTCCGGCGACAAGCAGTGGGGGCCGTGGGGCGTTCCGGCTACCGTCATCACCAGCCAGCACACCTGTCGCCCCTGCGGTATTGACGGCTGCGGCGGCGGCAAGGTCAGCGACTGCCTGGTCAGCATCCCGGCGCAAACGGTCTACGACGCCATCCAGGCGCACCTCGCCCGGTGACGCCGAAAGCGTTGAAACTGGCGGTGGTGCGCCAGCGCTACAATCCCTACGGCGGCGCCGAACGCTTTGTCGAACGCGCCCTGGCGGCGCTGGCCGGGCAGGGCGCCGAGATCACCCTGATCACCCGCAACTGGGACGGTGCGCCGCGTGAAGGATTCCGCCAGCTGACCTGTGACCCGCCCTATTCCCGCCTATTCGGGGGCCGCACCGCCCGCGACAAAAGCTTCTGCGCTGCGGTGCAGAAAGAAATTGCCGGCGCCCCCTACGACATCGTCCAGTCCCATGAGCGCATTCCCGGCTGCACCATCTTCCGCGCCGGCGACGGCGTACATGCCGCCTGGCTGGCCCATCGCAGCCGATCTCTCGGACGGCTGCAACGGGCCGCCCAGAAACTGTCGCCCTTTCATCGCCACATCCTGGCCAGCGAGGCGGCCATGTTCGCCCACCCCGCCCTGCAGGCGGTAATCTGCAACTCCCGCATGGTGGCCGAGGAAATCGCCCACTGCTACGGCGTCCCCGAAAGCAAGTTGCAGGTCATCTACAACGGAGTCGATACAGCAGCCTTTCATCCCCGCCTGGCGACCGAATACCGTGCCAGGCTAAGGGCCGAACAGGGCATTCCCGAGAATGTTCCGCTTCTCCTTTTTGTCGGCAGCGGCTTTCAGCGCAAGGGCGTGCCCCAGCTGCTCCAGGCCTTCTCCACCATGGCCCGGCAGGACGCCCGGCTGATCGTGGTGGGAGCCGACCGCCACCTCAAGACCCTGGAGCGCCAGGCCAGCCGCCGGGGGCTGGCGGAGCGGATACGCTTTGTCGGACCGCAGAAGGATGTCCGACCGTGGTACGGCGCCGCCGACGGTTTTGTCCTGCCCACCCTCTACGACCCGTGCCCCAACGCCGCCCTGGAAGCCCTGGCCTGCGGCCTGCCGATTCTGACCAGCACCACCTGCGGCGCCCGGGAATGGGTGCGGGAAGAGGAAAACGGCTATGTCGTCGATGCCCTCGACCCCCACGCCCTGAGCCAGCGTCTCGATGCCCTGTGCGCCCTGTCTGGCAGCGGCGAGGCCAGGGCAGCCGCCCGGACCGCCGTCGAACACCTCACCCTGCCGGCCATGGCGGAACAACTGCTGGCGCTCTACCGCAAGATAGGGAATCCGTCCTGAGGAGAAAAGAAGGCGTCGGACGGTATTCACCATCGTGCCCCTATGGTGTTGCCATCGGTCATGACCGGAAGCTGACCAGCCTTGTATCAAGGACTTGGCCGGGCTTGGCGGGTGCAGCAGGTATAATTGGCCGTTTTCGCCGTCGGCCCTCCGGCCCCCTGCCCCTATGTCCAGCGAAATGAACAGCCGCCAGCTATACGGGCGGCTTCTGACTTATGTGAAGCCCTACTGGCTGGCCTTTGTGGCGGCGCTGGTATGCATGGGCCTGTCCTCGCTGGTCGAGCCGGTTTTCCCGGCCCTGATGAAATACCTGCTTGACGACGGTTTTTCCAAGGTACGGGGAACCTGGGACTGGCTGATCTACCCGGCGGCCATCCTCGGCATTTTCATCGCCCGCTCCATTCTCGGTTTTGTCGGCGACTATGCCATGAGCTGGGTG
>CAZHVZ010000056.1:21771-22034 GCA_964536245.1 uncultured Rhodocyclaceae bacterium | reverse complement strand
ATTTCCAGGTCCGGGTTGCCGGGGTACTTCGGCTGCTGGTCGGCGGGGATGGTGTTGAGATATTCGGTATTGGCCGAGTAGGGAATGTCGATACCGTCTTCGCGGGCTTGTCCGATCAGTTTTTCGATCAGGTAATGGGCGCGATCAGCCCCTTCCTGAGCGATGACTCCTTCAAGGGCGTCCACCCATTCACGGGTTTCCTGCGGGTCAACATCGGCGGGGTCTGGCAAGGCGTTGGGCTGGTCGGCCATGGTTTGTCTCCT
>CAZHVZ010000056.1:10148-21761 GCA_964536245.1 uncultured Rhodocyclaceae bacterium | reverse complement strand
TTGTCGCACCTGCTTGGCACGACAACTTTAACGCTAAGCGGCTCGCTCCGGGAAACTTTGCGAACCCGTGTTTACACCTACTCCTCGTTTCATATTGTAAAACCAAACTTCGCATCGTGCAATATTGTGGAAAACCCTTAGCGGTAAAAAACTTCCCTCGATCTGGCCGAAAAAGGCATAAAAAAAGCCGCCCGCAGGCGGCTCCGGCAACCGGCGAGGCGGCTCAGTCGCCGAACACTCCGGTCTTCACCCGCTCCACTGCCGGCGGCATCCAGCTTCCGTCAAGCAGTTGGGGTTGCGGAAAATAGGTTCGCAAGACCAGGGAAAACGGTGCCTTGGGCGGTACCGGCAGCCAGTTGGCCGCTCGTGAGGATCCAGGAGAGTCGTTCTGGATATAGAGGGTGACCGAGCCGTCGTTGTCCGCCGACAAGGGGGTTCCCGTATTAATACTGCGGCCGACCGCCCCTCCCGCTTCGTCAAAGAAGGTCAATGACCAGTAGCCCGCCGGCGGCAATTCATTTTTCTTGAACAGCAGGGTGTATTTACGATCGCCCTTGAGGGGGTTGTTGTCGGCATCGACCGACACTGCCTGCTGTACGGCCTCCTCCGGCATGACCCCGGCACGACCGTCAACCGCCGCAGAAGCGCGCTTAAGATAGGAATTGCCAAATACCCCCTGGGTATCGGAAGCCGTCAGCCAGCCCCTGCCGACGCGCACCGATGCTTGCCCCTGAGCCTGAATCTGGCGCTGGGCATTGGCTGGCACCTCGCCCATGGCCATGCGTACCGTGGCATCGAGTTTCTGGAAATCAAAACGCGCCCCGGGCTCCAGACCGATTTTTCCCATATGCAGAAGAGCGGTGCCATCGGTCAGGTTGGTTTTTTGCGTTTTCAATACCTCGGACGCTGCCTTGAAATAATCGGCCGCCCCCATGGCATTGACCTGATCAATCGCCGGCACCGTCATATCGATGCCCGGGTCCGCCTTGAACCTGGGGGGCTTGACCGGCTGCTTGGGCGGCTTGATCCATTGCGCGAGAAGCGTCGCCTTATAACCGTCCTGCAAGGTGTTGGCGCCGGTGCAATCCTCCGACCCCTTGGCCAGGGTGGACGCCACTGCCTTTACCACCGGCGTTGGCAAGTCGACGCGTTCAAGCTCCTTGGGCAGCTTGCCTTTCCAGCCCTGCGCCACAAGGGCGTAATTCCCGGCCTTGCCGCCGCTCGTACGGCTGCCCAGGGTAAGGAATACTTCCGACCACTGATTGAGCAGGGAAAGATGGTAATGGCGGTCCCCACCCTGCGGCACGCTCAGCACCACCGGTTCCTTGCTGGCATCAAGCCAGGCCAGGGACGGCAGCATGTCCAGATTGGCCTGCCCGCCCGGCTTTGCCGGCACCTCCTGGAAACAGCGCGCATGCTGGAATTTATTGACCGGTGCAAAGCCGAATTTTTCCGGAGTGTCCACATTGGTTGCCTGACGCCGGGTCAAATCGGTGACGACGAGCGGATAAAGGTAAATATAAGCCTCGGTCGCGAATTCCCGCGCCTCCTGCTCGCCGATTTGCGCCTGAGCCGTTCCGGAAAACAGCAGAGCCGATCCGGCCAGCAAGGTGGTGGCCAGGTGCGCTCCAGTGATTTGATGGTGCTTCATTCTCTCCCCCTGAATATAGGCGTTATTTGACATGGGGATATTAGCCCAGGGATTTGGCCCCTGCAATGCTCGCACCAGCCGAAAAATCAATGGCCAAGCGACACAAAAATTATTCGACAATTGCTTGCGTTGTATCAAATCACGCTGGCTGGCCTTATCTATAATTTAGAGTTTTTCAGACCCTCAGGAGCACCCATGGCAGCAGTCATGCCCATACCGGCCGATAGCCGGGTCCTCATGTCCGGCAACGAAGCGGTCGCCCGCGCTGTGTGGGAATGCGGCGTCAAGGTTGCGGCAGCCTATCCGGGCACTCCGGCCACCGAAATGCTGGAAAACATCTCCACCTATCCGGATGTTTACGCCGAGTGGTCGGTCAATGAAAAGGTCTCCCTGGAAGTTGCCATCGGTGCCGCTTTTGCCGGGTCCCGGTCGTTCTGCTGCATGAAACATGTCGGCATGAATGTCGCCTCCGATGCCCTGATGACCCTGACCCTGACCGGCGTCGTCGGCGGCCTGGTCATCGCCATTGCCGATGACGTCGGCCTCTCTTCCTCGCAAAACGAGCAGGATTCCCGCTACTGGGGGCGTTTCGCCCATCTGCCGGTGCTTGAGCCGGCAGATTCCCAGGAAGCTTACGAGATGACCCGCTACGGCTTCGAGCTGTCGGAAAAGTATCAGGTTCCGGTCATCCTGCGCATGACCACCCGCATCAACCACGTCAAGAGCGTCGTCACCGTGGGTCAGCGCACTGAACAGCATTCGCCCGGCTTCAAGAAGGAGCCGGCGCGCTGGGTCATGACTCCGACTGGCGCCAGCAAACGTATCCCCCTCATGTTCGAGCGCGACATCGTCTTGCGCCAGGCGGCGGAAGACTGCCCGCTGAATATTCTGGAAGACGGCAGCGACAAACGGGTGGGATTTATTACCTCGGGCACCGCCTACATGCACGTCAAGGAATCTTTCCCCGACGCACCGGTCCTCAAGCTCGCGCTCTCCTGCCCGCTGCCCATCGAGAAGTGCCGGCAGCTGGCCGCACTCGTCGAGCAGGTGGTGGTTGTGGAAGAAGTCGAGCCGCTGGTTGAACTGGAGCTGAAGGCCGCCGGACTCAAGGTGCTGGGCAAGGAAATCCTGCCCCGCCAGGGCGAACTGGCGCCCAATGTGCTCAAGCCGGCGATTGCCAGGCTGCTTGGCGAACCCGTTCCGCAAATGACCGCCAGCGCTCCGTTGCAGGTTTTTCCCCGGCCGCCGACGATGTGCGTGGCCTGCCCTCACCTCGGTGTCTATTACACCCTGTCCCAGATCAAGAATCTCACCATCTCCGGCGACATCGGCTGCTACACCCTGGGCGCCGGCCATCCGTGGAACGCCCTGGATACCACCATTTCCATGGGCGCTTCAATGGGTATTGCCCTCGGCCTGGACAAGGGGCGGGGCGAATCCGATGCCAACAAGCGCATTCTCGCCGTGATCGGCGATTCGACTTTCCTGCACATGGGCATGCAGGGCCTGCTCGACATCGTCTATAACAAGGGCAATGTCACCGTCCTGCTTCTCGACAACCGCGCCGTGGGCATGACCGGTGGCCAGAACAATCCCGGCAACGGTCTCGACATCCACGGCAATGAAGCGCCCCGCGTCGACTTCGCCAAGCTGGTGGAATCCCTGGGGGTCAAGAAGGAACGTATCCACGTTCTCGATCCCTACGCGCTGCCGGTACTCTTCAAGACCATTCGCGACGAAGTGAAAATTCCGGAAGTCTCGGTCATCATCACCGACCAGCCCTGCGTGCTGACCAAGGCCTATCACAAGATGAAGCCTTACGAGGTCATCGACGACAAGTGCACCGGCTGCGGCAACTGTATTGAAGTCGGCTGCCCGGCCATTCACGTTACCCGCCGTGGCAAGGAAGTGAAACCCAATGGCCGCGAAGTCGATCTCGCCTTCGTGCGTATCGAATCCTCGGTCTGTACCGGCTGCGGTCTGTGCGTCCAGCCCTGCGCCCCGGACGCCATTGTTCACTACGCCCCGGTGTCGCCGATCAAACTGGTCAGCAACAAGGGATGCGGAGTCTGAAATGAGCGAAACCACCAACATTCTCGTTGTCGGCATCGGCGGCCAGGGCGTCATGACGGCCACCGAAATCCTCGCTGAAGCCGCCATTGCCATGGGCCACGATGCCAAGAAAACCGAAGTGGCGGGCATGGCCCAGCGCGGCGGTGTTGTCTCATCGCACCTGCGTTTTGGCAAGAAGGTCCTCTCGCCCCAGATCACACCGGGCTCTGCCGACGTTCTGCTCGGCTTTGAGTCGGCCGAAGGCATGCGCTGGCAGCACATGCTGCGACCGGGCGGTATTTCGCTGATGAACACGGCTCGCCTGGTACCGCCCATTGTTGAGCTGGGTCTTTTCGACTACCCGGAAGATCCGATTGGCGAAATGAAAAAAGGCGGCGGTCGGGTTGTCGCCTTTGACGCCACCAGTATCGCCCAGGACCTTGGCGACATCCGCCTCGGCAATACCGTCATGCTCGGCGCCATTGCCGACCACCTGCCCTTCTCGGCGGATGTGCTGCTCGACTGCGTCCTCAAGCGCTTCGAGCGCAAGGGCGAAAAGCTGGTGGACCTCAACCGCCGCGCCTTTGAAGCCGGGCGGGCAGCGGTGGGGACGGCCAGCGCAATACCGGCCTGATGGGCATCGGAAACCGGCTGTAAATTCCGGTTTCTGTTAAAATCCATTCAATTCAAAGGGAAAGGCCCGGCCTTTCCCCTTTTCTTTTTGGATGAATTGCTGGAAGGCTGACATCGTGACGGCTCACATTATTGACGGTAATGCCCTGGCCCAGGAACTGCGCCAGAGTTTCAAGCCCCGGGTCGAGGCCCTGGCTGCCAAGGGGCATCGCCCCGGCCTGGTAGTCATCCTGGTGGGGGAAGACCCGGCATCGCAGGTTTATGTCCGCAACAAGGTGAATGCCTGCCAGAACGTCGGCATGCACTCGGAAAAAATCACCTACGAATCCACTGTCGATCAGGCCACGGTTCTCGCCCGGATCGCCGAACTCAATGCCGATCCGGCCATCCACGGCATTCTCGTGCAGCTCCCTCTGCCCGGTCATTTTGACGAAACAGCCGTTCTCGAAGCCATCGCCCCGGAAAAGGATGTGGATGGCTTCCACGCCGAGAACGTCGGAGCGCTCGCCCAGGGGCATCCGCATTTCATCCCCTGTACCCCTTATGGCGTGATGAAAATGTTCGAGAAGGGCGATGTCGATCTCACCGGCAAGGAAGCCGTGGTCATTGGCCGTTCCAACATCGTCGGCAAACCCATGGCCCTGTTGCTGATCAACGCCGGCGCCACGGTCACCGTCTGCAACTCCCGCACCCGGGACCTCGCCGGCCACACCCGGCGTGCCGATATCCTGGTCGCCGCTGTCGGCAAGCCGCGTTTCGTCACTGCCGACATGGTCAAGCCGGGCGCCGTGGTTATTGATGTCGGGATCAACCGTCTGGCGGACGGAAAACTCTGCGGCGACGTGGATTTTGAATCGTGCCGGGATGTCGTCGGGCAAATCACTCCGGTTCCCGGCGGCGTCGGGCCGATGACCATCACCATGCTTCTCGCCAACACCATCGAAGCCGCCGAAAGGAAAGCACAATGAACGCAGTCAAGCACCCCCTGGTCGGCGTCGTCATGGGTTCCGACTCCGACTGGCCGACCATGCAGGCCGCCGCCGTCATTCTCAAGGAATTCGGCGTCATCTTTGAATGCCGGGTCGTTTCCGCCCACCGCACCCCCGATCTGCTGTTTGATTATGCCGCCATGGCCGGTGAACGCGGCCTCAAGGCGATTATCGCCGGAGCCGGTGGCGCCGCCCACCTGCCGGGCATGCTGGCCGCCAAGACCTGTGTTCCGGTGCTCGGCGTGCCGGTCCAGTCCAAGGCCCTCTCCGGCCAGGACTCCCTGCTTTCCATCGTGCAGATGCCGAAGGGCATTCCGGTTGCAACCTTCGCCATCGGCGAAGCCGGTGCCGCCAATGCCGCTCTTTTTGCCGTCTCCATGCTGGCCGGTGAAGACCCGGCTCTGGCCGACAAGCTGGCCACCTTCCGCCAGAACCAGACGGACAAGGTTCTCGCCATGAAGCTGCCCGAGGTATGACCTGATGTTTGTTCACCTTCGCGGCGCTTCATCAACCCGCAGCCGGGAGTTCCCATGATCCATCCTCCCGCCACCCTTGGTATGCTCGGCGGCGGCCAGCTTGGCCGCTTTTTCGTTGCAGCGGCCCATGAACTGGGCTACCAGGTCTGGGTTCTTGATCCGGACGCCAACAGCCCCGCCGGCAAGATCGCCGACCGCCACCTGCAGGCCGGCTATGACGATTACGCAGCCCTCGACCTGCTGGGAGAAGGCTGCGCGGCCATCACAACCGAATTTGAAAACGTTCCGGCGGAAACCCTGGAATACCTGGCCAAATTTGTCCCGGTGCGCCCCTCTGCGGCCGCCGTGGCCATCTGCCAGAATCGCATCGCCGAAAAAACCTTCCTCCAGGCAAACGATCTGCCGCATGGGCCTTTTGCTGCGATTGCCGGTGAATCGGATATTGCCGAGGCGGAATCGTCGCTTTTCCCCGGCATCCTCAAGGTCGCCCGTTTCGGCTATGACGGCAAGGGGCAGGCGGTGGTCAACAGCCGCGAAGAAGCCCTGCTGGCCTTTGCCCGGTTCAAGGGAGAACACTGCGTTCTGGAGCAAAAGCTTGCTCTCGATTACGAAGTTTCGGTGGTCCTCGCTCGCGACGAAAATGCTGCCGTACGTTGTTTTCCGACCAGCGAAAACAGCCACAGCCGGGGCATTCTCGACGTTTCCCTTGCCCCCGCACGGACTTCGGCCTGCGTCCGCAGCGACGCCGAGGAAATTGCCGCACGCATCGCCGAAAAGCTGGACTACATCGGTACCATGGCCGTGGAATTTTTTGTCAGCCGGGGCCGGCTGGTGGTCAACGAAATGGCCCCCCGTCCGCACAACAGCGGCCACTACACCATCGATGCCTGTGTCACCAGCCAGTTCGAGCAGCAGGTGCGTGCCCTGTGTGGATTGCCGCTGGGCGAAGCGCGTGCGCACTCGGCTTCGGCCATGGTCAACCTGCTCGGCGATCTCTGGTATGACGGAAGCCACTACCGCGAGCCGGACTGGGCCTGCCTGACCGCAGTCCCCAATCTCAAGCTGCACCTATACGGCAAGCATCATGCCCGGCCAGGGCGCAAGATGGGGCACTTCACGATCATCGGCAGCGATGCCGCCAGCGTGCAGCAGCAAGCCGAGGCGGCCCGGACGGCGATTGGCATCCGGGACGAATGACCCCCGGCGCCGCCGATTACCAGCGTGCCATCGAGCTCCTCGCCGCAGGAGAACTGGTCGCCTTTCCCACCGAGACGGTTTACGGTCTGGGTGCCGATGCCGCCAATCCCCCGGCGGTGGGCAAGATATTCGCCGCCAAGGGCCGGCCGGCCGATCACCCCCTCATCGTCCATCTCTCCGGGCACGACTGGGTGGAGAAATGGGCCGAAGCGGTACCCGAGCTTGCCTGGGAGTTGATGGAAACTTTCTGGCCCGGCCCTCTGACCCTGATCCTGAAAAAACAGGCCTGGGTCCCCGCTGCCATTACCGGCGGTCAGGATACGGTCGGTCTGCGGGTACCCGGCCACCCGGTCGCCCTTGAGCTTTTGCGCCGTTTTGCCTCGGTCAGCTCGAAGGGAGGCATTGCCGCCCCCTCGGCCAATCGCTTTGGCCGCATCAGCCCGACGACCGCCGAACATGTCCGGGAAGAGCTGGGGACCAGCATTCCGCTCATTCTTGACGGCGGTCCGTGCACGGTCGGTATCGAGTCCACCATCGTCGACTGCTCGCGGGGTGAGCCGGTGATCCTGCGCCCCGGCCACATTTCCCCGAGTCATCTGAAAGCTGTTTTCGGTCGCCAGCCCGTGATTGAAACCGCCGTCGGCGCACCACGGGTGTCCGGTTCCCTGGAAGCCCACTACGCGCCGCGCACACCGCTTCGCCTGGTGGCCGGCGACCGCCTGCTCGAGGTGCTCAATGCCAAGCGCCACAGTGGCGGACGCTGCGCCGTCATCTGCCACAGCCAGCCCCCTCAGGCCGGAATGCCCCACCTCTGGCGGATGCTGCCCGCCGAGCCGATCGGTTACGCCCACCACCTCTACGCGGCCCTGCGTGACATGGACCACGCCGAAACCGACCTCATTGTGGTCGAAGCGCCGCCGGATGATGCGGTCTGGTCAGCCGTCAGCGACCGGCTGCGGCGCGCCGCTGCCGGTTCGGGCTAGAAGCGCTCAGGCACGGAGCGCAGCACACAGGGAGGCGACTTCTTCGGCGGATTCCCGGAGAATCGAACTGAGCGTTTCGTCGTCAATCGCCACCTCCATCTCGGCGCCAATTCCCCGGCATCCCTTGCCGGCCAGCTGACCAAGCGGAGACTCAACGGCGGCCAGCTCGTCGGCCAGCAACAGGGTATCGCCCAGACTTTCCGGCGGCATGGCCAGGTAGCCACCCCACAAGACTTCCAGGGCCGCAAGGATGTTTTCGGGAACGCCCAGAACATGCAGCACGGCCCGCCCAACCCCGGCTTCCAGCTCACCGTCCCAGTCGCTCAGATTTCCCTCCAGCAACCCCGGAAAACGGTTGGCCCGGGAAATAAGATAGAACCCCCCGACCTCGTGCACAATACCGGCAAAAAATGCGGGAGAGCTTTTGCACTTCCCTCTGGATCGCGCAATGACGCGGGCCACGGCAGCCACATTCGCCGTGTGTTCCCACAAGCGCTCAGCCAAGGCCTTCTGCTGTGGAGTTTGCGACAAGCTTTCCATCTGGCGAACCACCAGGGCGGTGGTCAATATTCCCAGCGTTTTGAAGCCCAGTCGGGAGATCGCACTACGCACATCCGTACTGGACCGCCCGGAACGATTGTAGGCAACCGAATTGGCAATGCCGACAATGCGCAAGCTCAGGACGGGCTCCGCAGAAATCAGGGTGCTGAGCTGATCGATGGAACAATCCGGGTCCTCCAGCGCCTTTTGCACCCGCAAAGCCGTTTCCGCCGTACCGGGAAAGACGAGTTCGCCCCGCGCCGCATCCGCAGCCACGGCCTCCAATGCTTTTACGACATCCATGACCGAATCCCGAGTGATTGTGCCAACGGAATTATAGACCGTGAAACCGGTCAGGGATTTTCCAACGACATGGGAAGGCCGGAAAACGGATCCTCGGGCAGGATGCCGCCGGCACCGGAAGGCCGATGAAGCGACTATTTCTTGCTGTCGGAACTGCCAGCCACCGCCTGAACGCCAGCCGCTGCAACATCAACGGTGGCGCCAACCACGGCTGCGCCAGCCTTGACCGTTGTTGCCGCAACCGACACCGCCGCATCGGCAACCGTCACTACCGAGCAGGAACAGGCGAGCAGAGGAAAGAGGGCGGCTAGCAGGGCTGTGCGCATCGGGTACTCAAGTCAAGGATTCGGATTGCCGAACAGGACAACACCTGTTCCTCTGCTCCGGAAACGGCCTCCGTACACAATCGGATGCCGTTCGAAGGACCTCATTTGACACCCGGCTTCCGACCGGGCGCTGCCGGGGGAGAGTACCCGGAAATCCGGCACAGAACGCCCTCCACCGGCTTGCCATTATTGAAGCGGGTGACGCTGCACTTGGAAATCTCTCCCCGCTCGGAAAGATCCGCCAGAGAGAGGCGCACCTGTTTCAGGGAAATTCCAGTGGCCGCTGCAATTTCCGAGTCAAGCAACTGACCATGCTTTTTCAGGTATTGAATAACGGTAGGGGTATGCATCTCTACTCCTTTTGGTGAAGATAGCGGCGGGTGGGCGCTACCATCTGGCCATCTTGCATCGGCCAAAAGTAGCTGGAAAGCACAAAAAGCACAAAGCCCGACCTCATGAGTCGGGCTAAGTGCTTGAATTTTGGTGGTGGATAATTTTCACCGAACGGGTAGCATTATACACACAAATCAATCACTTCGCCCGGCAGTGCGTGTCCCGGCGCAGCACCGAGAACGTCCAAGCTGCTACCGGCGAAGGCAGGATCCATCAGCGCGGTGATGGCCGACAGGCTGCGGGCGGCCTTGTGCCGCCGACCCTGTCCTCAGGAAACCACCCGGCTGGCCGGGAAACGGGCGGCAAAGCGGCTGCCCTTGCCCGGCGTGCTGGTGATGTCCAGAGTCGCCTGATGACGGCCAAGAGCATGTTTGACAATGGCCAGTCCCAGTCCGGTGCCGCCGGTTTCTCTGGAGCGGCTCCGGTCTACGCGATAAAAACGCTCGGTCAAACGGGGAATGGCGGCGGCTTCAATACCCAGGCCGCTATCTTCGACGACAAATTCGGCACCCCCGGTAGTACATCCCCAGGAGATGCGGATATCGCCGCCGGCTGGCGTGTAGCGTACGGCGTTGGAAACCAGATTGCCGAGGGCGCTGGAAATTTCACCTTCAGCGCCCAGCAGATCGCAGTTGCACCCGGTTTCCAGAGTGATGTGGTGGCGTCCACCGGAAAGCGCCTCGGCATCCCGCATCAACTTGCCGACCAGGTTGACCATGTCCACGTGCTCATTGACCGGAGGCGGCGGCGAGGATTCGAGGGTGGACAGGGCGAGCAGATCCTGCACGATACGCTGCATGCGGTCGGATTGTTCGGCCATCAGGCCCAGATAGTGGTTGTGCTCTTCGGGGCTGAGATCCAATTCCCTCAGCGTTTCCAGAAACCCGCTGAGCACGGTGAGCGGGGTGCGCAGTTCATGGGAGACATTGGCGACAAAATCGCTGCGCATCTGATCCAGTTGCCGGGCCTGCGTGACATCGCTGATCTGAATCAACTGGCGGTTTTCGCCATAGGGGACGATATGAATTGACAGGCTGCGCTCGGTGCTGCGCTCGGCCCTGATTTGCAGTGGCGCGGAAAAGTTGCGTCGGCTCAGGTAGTTGACGAAGGCCGGTTGGCGAACGAGGTTGATGATCGGCTGGCCGATGTCGGAACGGGGGTCGAGACCAAGTTGAGTTTCGGCGGCCCGGTTCATCCATTCAATGCGCCCGCCTTCACCAACGGCGACAATGCCAAAAGTGAGGGCTTGCCCGGCGGCCCCGAAACGGGCCAGCTCCCCTTGCCAGTAGGCGATTTCGTTACGCAGTTCACGCTCGTGGCGGAAAATGCGGGAAAAAGGTTCGTACCAGGCTCCGCTGCCGCCCAATTCCTGCTCCGGCGAGGGGTTGCGGGACCACTGCTCAAGAACCCGCCATTGCCAGAGATGGTAGGAAAGTTGAATGGACAGGCCGCCAACCAGGGTTGCCCAGGCGGCATCGGAGTTGACGAACAGCCAGGCCAGCGCGCCGAGCAGAAGGGTGAGCAGAGAGTAGAACAGCGCCCGGAATACCGGCAATTCGATCATGGCGGGTTTTAGTTCGGGTTAAAGCGGTAACCGGTGCCCCGCACGGTTTCCACCCTTTCATGATGGCCGCTTGGTTCCAGCGCTGCCCGCAAGCGGCGGATATGCACATCCACCGTGCGCTCCTCGATAAAAACGTGGTCCCCCCAAACCTCATCCAGCAACTGGGCACGGGTGTAGACCCTTTCGGCATGGGTCATGAAGAAAAAGAGCAGGCGAAATTCCGTCGGCCCCAATTCCAGCGGCTGGTTGCCGGCGCTAACTCGATGGGTGGACGGATTGAGCACCAGTCCGCCGATATCGACCGCTTCGCCGGCGAGGTGGGGGGAGCGGCGACGCAGCACGGCCCGTACCCGGGCTACCAGTTCCTTGGGGGAGAAGGGCTTGGTGACGTAATCATCGGCTCCGGCTTCCAGTCCCTGCACCTTGTCTTCTTCGTGGACGCGGGCGGTGAGCATAATGATCGGCATTTCCCGGGTGCGTTCGTCCTGGCGCAGCTTTTTGGCCAG
>CAZHVZ010000056.1:8732-10100 GCA_964536245.1 uncultured Rhodocyclaceae bacterium | reverse complement strand
CCTTCCTCGGCGCTGCCGGTCCGCACCACCAGAAAACCGGCGTGCTTGAGATTGACCGCCAGAAGCTCCTGAATGGCGGGTTCGTCCTCGACGATCAGGATGGTCGGATTCAAATCTTGGGCTCCTTGGGCGGGTGGCGGATGTCCTGGCCTTCGGCGACATAGACTACGTGTTCGGCAATGTTCTTGGCGTGATCGCCGATACGCTCGATGGCCCGGGCGATCCAGATAATGTCCATGGCCGTGGTGATGGTGCGCGGATCTTCCATCATGTGGGTGATCAGCTGGCGCAGGATGGCCTTGAATTCGATATCCACTTCTTCGTCGCAGCGAATGACTTCCTGGGCTTCCGCCGTATCGAGGCGGGCAAAGGCGTCCAGTGCCCGGCGCAGCATGGTGAGGGCGACATCCGAAACATGGCGCACATCGGCGGCGCGGGGCAGGGGCATCTGGCCCATCTCGTGGATGCGGCGCGCCCCCTTGGCAATTTTTTTGGCCTCATCGCCAACCCGCTCGAGATCGGTGACGATGCGGATCACACCGAGCACCAGGCGCAGGTCGAAGGCGGTGGGCTGGCGCTTGGCAACGACCTGGGCGCATTCGTCATCAATGCGTTTCTCGAAGTCATTGACCTTGCGGTCCCGCTCGGTGATTTCCGGCACCAGAGCGATTTCGCCGGTGGAGTAGGCTTCCGTGGCGGCGATGATCTGTGCTTCCACCAGGCCGCCCATTTCCAGGACATGGGTACGCAACATGCCGAGTTCTTCGTCAAAAACACGGGAAAGGTGTTGGGTCAGTTCGTTCATTGTCTCTTCCTCAGCCTGTTGGTCAGCCCATGCGACCAGTGATGTAGTCTTCCGTACGCTTGTCCTTGGGCTTGATGAACAAGTCGTCGGTCTTGCCGAATTCCACCATTTCGCCCAGATACATGTAGGCGGTAAAGTCGGAAACCCGGGCCGCCTGCTGCATGTTGTGGGTAACGATGGCAATGGTGAACTCGGATTTTAGTTCGTAGATCAGTTCTTCAATGCGCATGGTGGAAATCGGATCAAGAGCGGATGTCGGTTCGTCGAGAAGCAGCACCGACGGTTTGACGGCAATTCCCCGGGCAATGCAAAGACGTTGCTGCTGGCCGCCGGAAAGTCCGGTGCCGGGCTGCTTGAGCTTGTCTTTCACTTCCGTCCACAAGGCCGCCTTGCTCAGCGCCCATTCCACCCGATCATCCATCTGGGTGCGGCTCAGTTTTTCGTGCATGCGCACCCCGAAGGCGATGTTTTCGTAGATCGACATGGGAAACGGGGTCGGCTTCTGGAAAACCATGCCGACCTTGGCCCGCAGGGCGATGGTGTCCACGCTGCCGGCGAGGATG
>CAZHVZ010000056.1:0-8722 GCA_964536245.1 uncultured Rhodocyclaceae bacterium | reverse complement strand
GATGTTATGGCCCTCGATGAGCAATTCGCCCTCTGCCCGTTGTCCGGGGTAGAGGTCGTACGTGCGGTTGATGGTGCGCAGCAGGGTGGACTTGCCGCAGCCGGAGGGGCCGATGAAGGCAGTAACCTTGCCTTTGTAGATGTCGAGGTTGATATCCTTCAACGCAATATTCTTGCCGTAGTAGAAATTGAGATGGCGTATGCTGATCTGCGTTGTCAGGTTCTGGATGGCGTGTTCGACAGGCATCATGGGGTTTCCGTAAAAATAGTATTTAGCGTTGCGTGCTCTGGCGGAACATCACTCGCGCCAGGATATTGAGCAGCAAAACGCCGAGGGTGATCAGGAAGACACCGGCCCAGGCCAGTTCCTGCCAGTCCTGGAAGGGACTCATGGCAAATTTGTAGATGGTGACCGGCAGGTTGGCCATGGGCTCGCCCAGGTCCACGCTCCAGAACTGGTTGGACAGGGCGGTAAACAAGAGCGGTGCCGTTTCGCCGGAAATGCGGGCGAGGGCGAGCAGGATGCCGGTGATGACGCCGGTCTTCGCCGAGCGCAGGGTGATCATCAGGATGACTTTCCACTTTGGTGCGCCCAGTGCGTAGGCAGCTTCGCGAATGGTATTCGGGACCAGCAGCAGCATGTCCTCGGTGGTGCGCACCACCACCGGCAAGACCAGCAGGGCGAGGGCGAGGACACCCGACATGCCGGAGAACTTGCCGGCATGGGCGACGTAGATGGCATAAACAAACAGGCCGATGACGATCGACGGGGCAGAAAGCAGAATGTCATTGACGAAGCGCGTGGCCTTGCCCAGCCAGGTTCGCTGGCCGTATTCCGCCAGATAGATGGCGGCGAGGATGGCAATCGGCGTGGCCAGCAGCATGGCCAGACCGACCATGATGAAACTGCCGGCAATGGCGTTCTTGAGGCCGCCGGGGTTGCCCGGTGCCGGCGTCATCTCGGTAAACAGGCTCCACTTGAGTGCGCCCAGGCCGAGATCAAAGACCATCCAGAGAATCCAGATCAGCCACACCAGGCCGAAAGCCATGGCAGCCAGGGAAAGAATGAGGGCAAAGGCATTGATGGCCTTGCGCTGGAGGCGAAGATTCATGCAGTTTCTCCCGGTCGGCCTAGTGCTTGGCGCCGGAATTTTTTTCCAGCGAAAGAAGCAGCAGTTTTGAGAGAGTGAGCACGATGAAGGTGATCACGAAGAGGATGAGGCCAAGCTCCACCAGGGCCGCCGTGTAAAGGCCGGGAGTGGCTTCGGCGAATTCGTTGGCGAGGGCCGAGGTGATGCTGTTGCCCGGCAGGAAGAGGGAGAAGTTGGCCAGCAGGCTGGCGTTGCCGATAACGAAGGTGACCGCCATGGTTTCGCCCAGCGCGCGGCCCAGACCAAGCATGATGCCGCCGATGACACCAACCCGGGTGTAGGGCAGTACGACATTCCAGACTACTTCCCAGGTGGTTCCGCCGAGACCGTAGCAGGATTCCTTGAGCATGGGCGGGGTCAGCTCGAAGACGTCGCGCATCACCGAAGTAATGAAGGGAATGATCATGATGGCCAGAATGATGCCGGCGGCGAGAATGCCGATGCCCAGCGAGGGGCCGGTGAACAGGGCGCCGATCAGGGGGAGCTGGCCGAGGGTTTTGGCGATGACGGGTTGGCCGTATTCGGCAAAAATGGGGGCGAAAACGAGCAGGCCCCAGATGCCGTAAACAATACTCGGGATGCCGGCCAGCAGTTCGATGGCAATGCCCAGGGGGCGGCGCATCCAGGCGGGTGACAGTTCGGTGAGAAAGAGGGCAATGCCGAAACTGATGGGCAGCGCAATGATCAGGGCGATGGCCGAAGTGGCCAGAGTGCCGTACATCGGCACCAGGGCGCCGAAGCGTTCAGCCGGAGGGTTCCATTCACTGCTGGTCAGAAAGCCGAAACCGAAGGTGTGAATGGAGGGCCAGGCAGTAATGGTCAGGGAGATGACAATGCCGACCAGGAGCGTCAGGGTGAGCGCGGCAAAGGCGCGGGTCACATTGAAAAACAGCAGATCGGCCAGTTTGCCTCTGGCGTGGGATTCATTCATCGGTTCTGTCCGGGAGTTGGGGGGGCGACCGGCAGCACGACCGGTCGCCGGTGGGGCTTTTATTTGACAGCGAAGACCGGTTTGCCGGAAGCATCCTTGACACTATTGGTCCAGGCCTTGTGAATCAGATTGATCAGGCTTTCCGGCAAGGCAACGTAATCGAGATCATCGGCCATCTTGCCGCCATTCTTGTAGGACCACTCGAAGAACTTGAGGACTTCGGCGCCCTGTTCCGGTTTGTCCTGCACACGGTGCATGAGGATGAACGTGGCGCCGGTAATCGGGTAGGCCTCCTTGCCCGGCTGGTTGGTCAGGATTTCGTAAAAGGCGGATTTGTTCCAGTCGGCGCCGGCGGCAGCTGCCTTGAAAGTCAGGTCGTCGGGGGCGATAAAATTGCCGGCGGAATTCTGCACTACGCCGTAGGTCATCTTGTTCTGCTTGACATAGGCGTACTCAACGTAACCGATGGAGGCCGGGATCCGCTGCACGAACGCGGCAACGCCTTCGTTACCCTTGCCGCCCATGCCGGTAGGCCACTGCACGGCGGTTCCGTCACCGACCTTCTGCTTCCATTCCGGGCTGACCTTGGACAGGTAGTTGGTCCAGATGAACGTGGTGCCGGAGCCGTCAGCCCGGCGGACAACGGCGATGTCGGTGGCCGGAAGAGCGGATTTCGGATTCAGCTCGGCAATGGCCTTGTCGTTCCACTTGGTGATTTTCCCCAAGTAGATGTCAGCCAGCAGCTGGCCGGTAAACTTCAATTCGCCCGGCTTGATGCCCGGAATGTTGACCACCGGAACGACCCCGCCGATAACCGTGGGGAACTGCATCATGCCGTTTTTTTCCAGATCTTCCGGCTTGAGGGGCATGTCGGAGGCGCCGAAATCAACGGTTTTGGCGGTAATCTGCTTGATGCCGCCGCCGGAGCCGATGGACTGGTAATTGACCCGGTTGCCGGTGGCTTTCTGGTAGGCATCGGCCCACTTGGCGTAAATCGGGGCCGGGAAGGTGGCGCCGGCACCGGTCAGATCAGCCGCTTGGGAGATCAGGGGCGTGGCGCCAAGGGCGGCTGCCATCAGGATTGTGGAGAATTGCTTCAATTGGGCGAGCATGGAATTTCCTCGTTAACGGAGAGTTGGATTGCCAGCAGTCTAGGGGGCAATTGTTACAGTCCTGTGACGGTCGACGGAAGGGAGGAGGGGCCGGCCTGAAAAAAGAAATGGTATTGCAACAATAGAAGGCTAAGCTGTGGAGATAGCCCGCTCGCCACCGAGAGTTCGATATGCCGGAAATGCTTTTCTGCTATTGCTGCCAGACCCATCACCCCAAGGACAGAATGCGTCTCTTCAATACCCGTTCCGGACGCCGCTGGCGGTGCATCAGCAGCATTGAGGCAGCATTTGGCAGTACTCAGGAACGGGATTCCTTTGGCCGCCGTCAGACGGAAATCAACCAGGAGTCCGGGCGCCGGGGGCTTGAACTGGCTCAGCAGGCCATTCCGGAACGCCGGTTTTCCCGCTGAGTCGCCCGCTGTCACCCGTCCGGTAAACGGAAAAAGCCCCGCCGAGCGGGGCTGAGGGGCTGGGTAGGAATTTATTTTCCGTTTTTGCTCGGGCGCCCCGTCTTGATACGAACTACTTTTGCCAAGGTTGCGGTCAGCTGAGCGTCATTAAGGGAAGCGAGCAGGGCGATCCCGGCGCGCAACAGCTCGCTCTTTTTCACTCCGGCCATGCGTTTCTTGAGCGCGGCGATCTGGCGGTATTCGTCTTCCGGCATGGTGAAGCTGTCGCGAACCAGCTTGGGTTTTTTCGCCTTGGGCGCTTTCCTGGTCGGTTGCGGCGGGTCTTCCGCTTTGGGTTTATCCGGCTTGCCCAGGGGCTGGGCGATCTTCACCGCTTGTGCAGCGACCAGAGCCTTGGCCAATTCAGCCTGATGTGCGGAAATGTCCGGTTCTTGCGGTTTTGCTTTGGCCGCAGGCCGTTTGGCCGGCACCTGTTTTGCCGCTGCCTCTGCCGCAGGGCTGCTTGGGGCGTTGGCGGGAACGGTGCGGGCCTGGGGCGAAGCCGCCTCGGTCTTGGGGGCGGTGCGCGGGATCAGTTTTTTCGGTGGTTTGGGGGCGGTGCTGGCGGGAGCGGGTTTGGCGGGAGCGCTGTTCTTGGTGCTGGTCATATCCGGTTCCTCAATAAACTGACTATACAGTTTAGTGCGATTTTCATGCTGCAAAGTTAAACTTTTGTGAAGGTACAATGCCTGCCGACAGGAGGAAAGACCATGACCCAGGACGAACTCAAACAGGCAGTCGGACGTGCCGCTGCCGATTATGTGGCCCGGCAGGTGCCGGCCGGGGCAGTGATTGGCGTGGGCACCGGCTCTACCGCCAATTGTTTCATTGATGCCCTGGCGCCCCTGCGGGACCGGTATCGGGGCGCCGTGGCCAGCTCGGAAGCGACCAGGAAGCGCCTGGAGGGACACGGCTTCAAGGTGCTCGATCTCAACGAGGTGGACAGTATTCCGGTCTACGTGGATGGTGCCGACGAGATCGACCCCGGACTGCACATGATCAAGGGAGGCGGTGGGGCGCTGACTCGGGAAAAAATTGTCGCAGCCGTGGCCTCCACTTTTGTCTGCATTGCCGATGAGTCGAAACAGGTGCCGGTACTCGGCGGTTTTCCCCTGCCGGTGGAAGTCATCCCCATGGCCAGGGCTTACGTTGCCCGTGAGCTAACCCGGCTGGGCGGGGTTCCGGTGCTGCGGGAAGGTTTTTTGACCGACAACGGCAACCTCATTCTCGATGTGCGGGGGCTGGCCATCAGCGATCCGGTGGCCTTCGAGGGCACGCTCAATCAGATTACCGGAGTGGTCACCAACGGACTTTTTGCCGTGCGTCCGGCCAACGTGCTGCTTCTTGGCACGGCGGGCGGCGTGCGCTGCCTCACCTGATGCCGGATGGCGAGCGGCAAGATGCTGAAGGCGCATCGTCAACGGGCTGTGGCGGGCCTTTGCGAGCGTGCCAGGATTGGCAGTCACTGCCGGTAACGATATAATTTGTCGGGATTTTCAACAGTGCGGTGGTCTTGTGGCGGCAGTATGTTTCGGTATTCCGGAGGGCATCAAAAATCGTTTCAAGGCGATTTTTGACGCTGGCTGTCGGGATGCCATCGCCGCCAGCCTGATGGAAGGCAGGGGTGCTGCCGGCCACCCCGGTGCGCTGTATTAAGGTGTCTGCTGCCAACCCCCTGCGTCTTGCCATCAATGGCTATGGCCGGATCGGTCGCTGTTTTCTGCGCGCCCTGCTGGAATCGCCTGCCGGAGGGGCTCTTCAGGTGGTGGCCATCAACGAGCCGGCCAATCTGGAGAGCATGGCCTATTTGACCCGTTATGACTCGACCCACGGGCGTTTTCCGGGGCGGGTGGAGGTCGGAAAGGGCGCTTTGCTGATCGATGGCCGACCATTGGCAGTCAGTCATGCCCGGACGCCGGAAGAGGTGGACTGGCGAGGTTTGGGCGTTGATCTGGTCGTCGAGTGTTCAGGAGTCTATGGACACCGTCCGCAACTCGAACGCTTTCTGGAGGCGGGTTGTCCCCGGTTGTTGTTGTCCCATCCCGGATTCAGCGGCAGCGATGTCGATGCCACCATCGTCAACGGCATCAACCAGCAGTCATTGACCGGTCGCGAACTGCTCGTTTCCGCTGCTTCCTGCACCACCAACGCCATCGTTCCCGTGCTGGATTTGCTTGATCAAAAAGTGGGCATCGAACAGGTGCTGCTGACCACCCTGCACTCGGTGATGAACGATCAGCCCCTGATCGACGGCTACCACCATGACGATCTGCGCCGTACCCGTTCGGCCATGCAATCCATCATTCCCGTGTCCACCGGCTTGGCGCGCGGCGTCGAGCGGCTTTTGCCCTCGCTGGCCGGGCGCGTGCAGGCCAAGGCCATCCGCGTGCCGACCCTCAATGTTTCGGCCATCGACTTGACGGTGAGTACGCGGCGGGATGTTTCCGCCGCCGAAATCAACCAGCTTCTCGCGGCTTCCGCCAGCGGCCCCCTGGCCCGGCTCCTTGCCTACTCCGAGGAAGCCCATGCTTCCGTGGATTTCAATCACGACGCCCACTCGGCAATTGTCGATGGCAGCCAGACGCGTACCGGCGGTCCCCGCCTGGTCAATCTGTTTGTCTGGTTCGACAACGAATGGGGTTTCGCCAATCGCATGCTGGAGGTGGCCACCCATTGGTCCGGCCTCTGGCCATCCAAACACGACTAAGCTCATTTTCCGGAGAGAACCATGAATGTGATCAAGCTGACCGACCTCGATGTTTCCGGCAAGCGCGTCTTCATCCGCGCCGACCTCAATGTACCCCAGGACGAAGCGGGCAACATCACTGAAGACACCCGTATCCGCGCATCGCTGCCGTCCATCAAATACTGCCTGGAAAAGGGCGCTGCCGTCATGGTGACCTCGCACCTGGGGCGTCCCACGGAAGGGGAGCTGAATCCGGATGACAGCCTGCTGCCCGTGGCGGTGCGCCTCGGTCAGCTGTTGCACATGCCGGTGCGCCTGATCCAGGACTGGGTGGACGGAGGGTTCGTGGTCAAGCCCGGAGAGGTGGTGCTGCTGGAAAACTGCCGGGTCAACAAGGGGGAAAAGAAGAACAATGAAGAGCTGGCCCAAAAAATGGCCAAGTTGTGCGACATCTACGTCAATGATGCCTTTGGTACGGCCCATCGGGCGGAAGCCACGACCCACGGCATTGCCAAGTATGCACCGGTGGCCTGCGCCGGCATGTTGATGGGGGCTGAAATCGACGCTCTCTCCCGCGCCCTGGAAAACCCGGCGCGTCCGTTGGTGGCCATTGTCGGCGGCGCCAAGGTGTCGTCCAAGCTGACCATTCTCCGTACCCTGGCGGAAAAGGTTGATCAGCTGATCGTCGGTGGCGGCATCGCCAATACCTTCCTGCTCGCCTCCGGCAAGCGGATCGGTGATTCGCTGGCAGAACCAGACCTGGTCAAGGAAGCCCATGCCATTATCGATATCATGAAGGCGCGCGGCGCCGAAGTGCCGCTGCCCACCGATGTCGTGGTGGCCGACGAGGTTTCCGCCCTTGCTCGCGCCAACAAGATTTCCGTGGACGATGTGGCCGCCCATGACCGCATTCTCGACGTCGGGCCCAAGACTTCGGCCCGCCTCGCGGACATCATCGCCCACGCCGGAACCATTGTCTGGAACGGTCCGGTCGGTGTTTTCGAGCATCCGCAGTTTGCCGGCGGAACCAAAATGATGGCCTCGGCCATTGCCCACTCCGAGGCCTTTTCCATTGCCGGGGGCGGCGATACCCTGGCCGCCATTGCCAAGTTCCATATTCACGACGACGTTGGCTATATTTCCACCGGTGGCGGTGCTTTCCTGGAGTTTCTGGAAGGCAAGACCCTGCCGGCGATCGCCGTGCTTCAGGAACGTACTGCAAAATAATCAAATCAATCAGGGAGAGCAGACATGTCGCGCCATACAAAAATAGTTGCCACACTGGGGCCCGCTTCGTCCGCACCGGAAGTGCTTGAGCGTATCGTGCTGGCCGGAGTCGATGTGGTGCGCATGAACTTCTCCCACGGCACCGCCGAAGATCATCGGGCGCGGGCCATGGCCATCCGTGAAATGGCGACCCGGCACGGGCGGACGGTGGGCATCCTGGGCGATCTGCAAGGCCCGAAAATCCGGGTCGGCAAGTTTGAGAGCGGCAAGATCCTGCTCACTGCCGGCGAAACCTTCATCCTCGATGCCCAATGCGCTCTCGGCAACCAGGAGCGGGTTGGACTGGATTACAAGGAATTGCCCAAGGATGTGAAGTATGGGGACATCCTGCTGCTCGACGATGGCCGCCTGAAACTGGAAGTCGGTGTCGTGCGGGGCGCCGAAATCCATACCCGCGTTCTGGTGGGCGGCGAGTTGTCCAATAACAAGGGCATCAATCGCCAGGGAGGCGGCCTGACGGCACCGGCACTGACCGCCAAGGACATGGATGACATCAAAACGGCGGCCCAGATCGGCGTTGATTT
The DNA here is from genome assembly GCA_964536245.1 of uncultured Rhodocyclaceae bacterium. GTDB lineage: Bacteria > Pseudomonadota > Gammaproteobacteria > Burkholderiales > Rhodocyclaceae > CAZHVZ01. The sequence continues at coordinate 583 of CAZHVZ010000056.1, read as the reverse complement.
TGTCGCGGTGTCCTTTCCCAAGAGCGCTGCCGACATGTACATGGCGCGCCAACTGTTGCGCGCTGCCGGCAGTGCTGCCGTGCTCATTGCCAAAATCGAGCGGGTGGAAGGGGTGGCCAATCTCGAAGAAATCCTTGATGCTTCCGATGGGGTCATGGTGGCGCGGGGCGATCTGGCGGTGGAAGTGGGTGATGCGGCCGTTCCCGCCCTGCAAAAGCGCATGATCCGCCTGGCCCGTGACCGCAACAAGCTGACCATTACCGCTACCCAGATGATGGAGTCGATGATCCACTCACCGGTACCGACCCGTGCCGAGGTGTCGGATGTGGCCAACGCCGTGCTCGATGGCACCGATGCCGTGATGCTTTCGGCGGAAACCGCCAGTGGCCGGTATCCGGCGGAAACCGTCGAATCCATGGCCCGCATTTGCCTGGAAGCCGAGCGTTCAGCGGAAGTGACTCTGGACCGGGAATTCCTCAATCGCATCTTCCCCCGCATTGACCAGTCCATCGCCATGGCCGCCATCTGGACCGCTCCCCATCTCAAGGTCAAGGCCATCGCCGCTCTGCCCCAATCGGGTTCC
>CAZHVZ010000055.1:20802-22160 GCA_964536245.1 uncultured Rhodocyclaceae bacterium | reverse complement strand
CAGCCGGCCCCACAACCGGACAGCAGACCTCCTCCGCCCCCGCCGCCGGTATCCACCCTTATTGAACGGGTGGTGGACAAGCAGACTCTGCATATCGCCCTGGCCAACAGCGAATTCCACCGGGTTGCCCTGGGAATCAACCTGCGGGCGCTGGATGCTGAAATGCAGAGTGTCCGCACGGCAATCCTGATCGCTCTGCCGCTGGCGCTTTTCCTCATTGGTCTTGGTGCCTGGGCTTTTTCCAGCCGCGCCCTGCGCCCGCTCGAAAAACTCACCACCGCCACGCGTCGAGTCACCGCCGAGGGGCTGAATCAGCGCATTTCCGGTACGGGAGAAGACCGGGAATTCATCGAACTGATCAATGTATTCAACAGTATGCTGGAACGTCTGGAGCGCAGTTTTCAGCAAGCGCATCGTTTCTCTGCCGATGCCGCCCACGAACTGAAAACCCCCCTGGCCATCCTGCAAGGGCAACTGGAGCTGGCCATCAACAATGCCGAAGCCGGCTCTGCCAACCAAGCGGAACTGACCAACATTCTCGACGAGGTGCGGCGTCTGTCCTCCATCTCCCGCAAGCTGCTCCTGCTTTCCCAGGCTGATGCCGGACGCCTGGCCCTGCACCGGACACCCTTCGCTCTGTCGGAAACACTCGCCGACCTGGTCGACGATACCCGCATGCTGGCTCCCCAACTCAAGGTTTCCGCCGATATCCAGCCAGATATCGTGATCAGCGCCGACGGCACTCTGCTCATGCAGGTATTGCATAACCTGATCAGCAATGCCATCAAATACAACATAGAAGGCGGCTGGATACGCATTTCTGCCAAGCTGTGGCCGCAACGGGTCGAGGTGCTGGTGGACAACGCCTCAGCGGGCATCCCCAAGGGCCAGCGGGGCCGATTATTTGAACGCTTTTACCGGGCCGAAGCCGACCACAACCGGGCAGTCGACGGCGTCGGCCTGGGTCTGGCCCTGTCCCGGGAAATTGCCCGCGCCCATGGCGGCGATCTGTCCTTCCGGGAAAACGACGACCAGATCGTGCAGTTTTCCCTGCTCCTGCCCCGCTAGGGAAACCGAAGGGAGCGGCGCAAATGAAAAGCGGTTACGCGCTTTTTGCACGTAACCGCTTGAATATTCTGGGGCGACTGATGGGGCTCGAACCCACGACAACCGGAATCACAATCACTGGTGCTTTTCCGGTATATCAATACCTTAAATCATATATTTCCTAAGATGACGGGGCGCCGGTAGCCGTAACCACGTGCCATCGACGGTCGATCTTAGGAAGGATTCCAGTGCTCGACATCCATCCGAGAGCTACGCACACGTGAGCTGAAAATATTGATCAAATTTACGAC
>CAZHVZ010000055.1:18926-20792 GCA_964536245.1 uncultured Rhodocyclaceae bacterium | reverse complement strand
TTCGGAAATTGGTAATTTTGGTAATCGACAACACGAAACTAGCCGGAAAGCAGCGCAAACCGTGGCAATACGACATATAAATAAAGGTAATAAATGAGTAATTGAATAGTAATCAGATTACTTTTTTGTAAGTGATTTCCAGTCGATCTTAATTGTCTATAAATTCAGAGCCTTACAAAAAAATTACCTTTTGGATTACCTAATATCACCTTTCATTGGTGATTTTTTATCGCTTCAAAATCAATAGCTTAATGCATCGTTTGGCGACTTATTACCAAAATTACCGGCTTCCGAAATCGAGTAGGATTTTTCCGGCAACTGATGTGGGTTTTCGGTACCTGTAGAGTAGGTGCATGCCCTGTCTGCATGGGATCGCACGATGTTCGCCCCCTCCCTAGCGACCAGCCGCCCGCCACGGCTCAAGCATTACGGGTCATCGCATGGGTGCACATTTTTCGACCCATCAAGCGGGCAGGCGGGGCGGGGTCCCGTCTGCGCGCGGAGGGGGGCCGACCCTCCGGGTTGCCTGTTTTTTAGGCAAAACCGCCCCTGATGCCTATTTTTTAGGCAATGCGGCGGCGCCCGGCCTGGCCACGGGGATCCGTGGCGGGCCTGGACGGTCTAGGTTTGGGCTTGGGGAGGCTGGCCAGCGTGGCCAGCCATGGGGTCAGCGGTTGAGGATGATCAGCTCGCCGGTAGTCTTGCTGCGGCCGGCGCCGCCGACCTGGTAGGTGATGTCGGCGGTTTCCATGCGCAGTCCGGCGAAGGCCTGGCGCATCTCGGGGATGTCATTGACCGACACCACCATTGTTCCCTGGATCATCCTGGCCAGTTCGGCCATGCGGTCATATTGATCTAGCGGGAACTCCACGCCGTAGCCTTCGGTCCCCCAGTAGGGTGGGTCCAGGTAGAACAGCGTGCCAGGGCGGTCGTAGCGCTGGATGCATTTGTCCCAGGGTAGGTGCTCGATCTGGGTGCGTGCCAGGCGAAAGTGGGCGGCTGACAGATCCTCTTCAATCCGATACAGGTTGAGTCTCGGTGGCGTAGTGGCCGTGGTGCCGAAATTTTGAGTGCTCACCCTCGCACCAAAGGCCAGCTTCTGAAGGTAGTAGAACCTGGCCGCCCGCTGGATATCGGTGAGAGTTTCTGGGCGTGTCATCTTCTCCCACTCGAACATCTGCCGGCTGACCATTGACCATTTGAACTGGGCGATGAACTCGTCCAGGTGATGCCTGACCACCCGATAGAGATTAACCAGCTCGCCGTTGATGTCGTTCAACACCTCGCACTCGGCGGGATCCTTCATGAAGAACAGGGCCGCCCCGCCAGCGAACGGCTCCACGTAACAGGTGTGCTCCGGAAACAGTGGCAGGATGCGCTTGGCGAGTCGGCGCTTCCCACCGATCCAGGGGATAATTGGCTTTGTCATGTGTTTCACTTCCTGATAGGCTTCGGCCCGCCGTGTGCACGGTGCGGTGCCTTGGCCGAAAGCAGCTCACTCTGCCGGAGGTGGCCGGGTTGGGTGTTAGCGCACCCTCCCCGGTCGCACCGTCTTCTGTTAGCCCTTGGCCGGCGGTGCTGCCTGAGCAGTGGCCAGCTCATAGGGCTTGAAGCGGATGGCCTCTTCACCGATCCACTCATTGACCTCCTTCAGCCGCTCCATGAGGGGCGTGATTTCGTTAGCGGAAAAGACCGAAGCGGCTTTTTCCGCATCCCCGAAGCCACCGGTATTGCTGGGAACGATGCCGATCAACTGGGGCGGCACGCGGTGGGCCGCCAGCTGGTCGTCGCGGGTGACGTTCTTGATGTTGGCGAACTCATCCTTGGCCGCCACCTCGGAAACCGGAATCAACTGGATCCCGTCCT
>CAZHVZ010000055.1:18233-18916 GCA_964536245.1 uncultured Rhodocyclaceae bacterium | reverse complement strand
CGGGGCATACATGAAGAGGTTGCGGAAATTCCCCGGCCCCTTGGAGTTGCGCAGGGCTTCTCGGAGATTGTCCACGTCCTCCTGCTGTTGGATGGCGTCGGTCATGTAGAGAATGAACCCGGCGTGGCTGCCGTTCTTGTAATACTTCCGCCGGAACAGGGTGGCCGACTCATTCAGCCAGGCCGAGTGCAGCGCCGGGATGTATTCCGGAAGGCCGTAGATATCCTGGTTGATGTCCGGCTCCAGAAGGTGAAATACCGACCCCTTCTTGAACTCATGCTCCTCGTTCCACTTCGGGATGAACCAGTAGGTTTCCAGGTCCCGGCCGCGCCGGGTGTATTTCGCCTTCGACGCCTTCAGGGCCAGGGGATTGCGGGAGCGGGCGTCCCGGCGCTCCAGGTAGGCGTTGCCGAAGATCAGGAACTCATGGGCGAAAATGGCGAAGTCGGTGCGAGAAAGAAGCCGGCTGGGCTGGAAACACCCCACCAAGATGTTCCGCTTCACGTACATCGCCGAGGCGTGGTGCACCGCCGACCGTGAGCTGCGGGCCAAGCCGTCCATAGAGATCGGCGGCTCGTACCACTTGCTCATGACCGGGCATTCCAGGTAATCGAGTATTTCCCGCCGGTCGAGGACCGCCTCCGGATCGCCGAAGGCGAAGGCCTCCATGGACGGGGCCGCGG
>CAZHVZ010000055.1:15433-18223 GCA_964536245.1 uncultured Rhodocyclaceae bacterium | reverse complement strand
GGCGGGTCGGGATAGACGCACCGCAGGCACGCCGTCTCCGCCGGGAACACCGGCGCCATCAGATCGTTGCTCATTCAAAAATCTCCATTGCTGATTGATTGCTGGCGGTGCGGCCCTCCAGCGGCTCATTGGCCAGGGCGTGCATGGTTGCCCAAGCCAGGTCGGCGTGGCTGGTCTCCTCCGAGCGCCCGGCCTGGAAGGTGATCTGCCGACCGGATGGCGTCGTGGTCTTCTTGATGGCCATGAACGATGCGGCCATGTCCGTCCAACCGGCATCGAACTCCATCCGGCCCTTGCCGATCACATCCATGGCCTTCAGCACCAGGCGCACCTTCACCTCCGGGCTGTACTGGAAGCCGCGCACCGCCGGGAAGAAGCCCTTGACGATCTGATAGACCCCCTGCCCGATACCCGTCATGTCGATGCCGATGTAGGTGACGTTGTAGGCCTCGGTCACCTTGCGGATCCGCTCCGCCTGGGCCTCGAAATCCATTCCCTTGAACTGCACCCGGTCCAGGATGCGGAACTTGCCCCCGGCCACCAGGGGAGGAGCCACTACCACCAGCGCGGCAGAGTCGCCGGTATGGGATGGGTCGTAACCGATCCACACCTCCCGCCAACCCAGCGGACGCATGGCGAAGGGCTTGAAATCCTCCCACACCACCAAGGAATCCACCATGCAGCGCTGCAGGTCGGACAGGGGGAAGACGCTTTGCCCATCGTCGATGAACTGGCACATGAACAGGTTGAGGAATTCATCCGGGGAGTATTCCCGGCGCAGCTGCTCCACATCAAAGAGATCGCAGCCGCCGGCCATGGCATCCAGCACCGTGACAATCTGCCGCCACTGGCCGTCCTCGCAGCGGCGCCCGTTCTTGAGAGCGTCGTGGGAGACATCGATCTTGATCTTCTCCGCCGTCGCCCGGCCTCGGTTGAACAGATCCCCGGTCCAGAACGGGTAAGCCTCATGGGACATGGCCGAAGGCGTGGAGAAATAGGTCTGCCGCCAGCGCTTGTGCGCCGCCATGCCGGAGGCCACCTTCCGGAACTCCTGAAACTTCGGGATCCAGAAGATTTCATCCATGTACACGTTGCCGTGGTAGCTCTGGGCCGTGCGGGCATTGGTCCCGAGGAAATAGAGGGTCGCCGCGTTGGGCAAGACGATGGGATCGCCCTGCAGCTCAACGTCGATCACATCCGCCACGAACTGCCGGATGTAGCCCTTGAACATGTGGGCCTGGGCCTTGGAAGCGGAGAGAAAAATCTGATTCCGCCCCGTTTCCAGCGCGTCGATCAGGCCTTCCCGGGCGAAATACCAGGTGGCGCCGATCTGGCGGGACTTCAACAGGTTGCGGATGCGCTCCACCAAGCCGGAGCGGTACCAGCCCTTCTGGTGCGGGAACAGCGACTCCATGAAGGCATCGACCAGCTGCTGTTGCTGCTCCTCGGTGATGGCGTTCTTCGTCGGCTTCTTGCGCGTCCCGGCCCGCGTCTTCGCATTGCGGCTCTCGATTACCGGGTTGAGGTCGGCTTCGTTTCCGCCGCCCTTCGAGTATCTATTCACCCGTGCCAGGCGCTCCATCTGCCGACCGAGCAGATCGATTTCCTTGTAGTCCTTCCCCTCCTTCTCGGTCTTGCTCACCAGCTGGATAAGCCGGGCCTCCACCGAACTTTCCACCCGCTGGACGGGGTCGAACTTGTCCCAGGCATCCCGCCGCTTCCAGCTATGGACGGTGGATGCCTTCTCCCCAAGATGCTCGGCGATGCGCGAAATGCGCCAGCCCTGCCAGTACAGGTCGCGGGCGCGGCGCCGGGGGGCCAGTTCGGGTGGAGTGAAGGAAGAAACAGCGGATAAATCGGTCATGAGGGCCGAGACTACCCGCGCGCGCGAGACGATACCCGCCATGCCGGTTGTATGGAATTCGGCTACACCCGGAAGCCTTTGCCCCCGCGCGAGGCCTGCCGGAAGATGGCCCGGTCACTTTACCCGACCCCCACCGGAGCCAAGACATGCCTGTTTCCAAGCCCACCGTAATCGCCACCGCCGGGCCGACCATCGACGGTCGCACTATCCAGCCCGACTGGATTAAGCAAATGGCAGCGAACTATGACCCCAAGGTCTACACCGCCGTCATCAATCTCGAACACTACATTTCTATGGCCCCGGACAGCGTCATGGGCGCCTACGGAAAGGTTATCAATCTGGGCGTCCAGGAAGCGGACATCATGGGCGAGAAGAAGCTCCAGCTGACCGCAGTGGTCGATGTGCCGGATTCGGTCATCGCCATGCAGAAGTCCGGCAAGAAGGCCTTCGCCTCCATGGAGGTGCAGCCCAACTTCATCAGCAAGGGCGCCGCCTACCTAACCGGCCTGGCCCTCACCGATAAGCCGGCATCCATCGGCACCGAAACCATCAAGTTCTCCGCCGTCGGCAAGGGTGACAAGGAAAACGTCTTCGCCTTCGCTGCCGAGCTGGACATCGAATTTGGCGAGAACGAAGAGACCAAGCCCTCTGCCGGTGAATCCCTGTTTTCCAAGGTCAAGAACCTGCTTGGCATGGGCAAGAAGGAAACCGACGCCCAGTTCGCCGACCAGTCCAAGGCCATCGAAACCATCGCCGAAAGCCAGAAGGCTGTTCTGGACGGTCTGGATGCCATGCGTAAGGAATTCACCACCCTGGTCGGCACCGCCAAGGAACAGGCCGCCGCCATCGCCGCCGGCGCCAAGGACCTCGCCGACTTCAAGAAGGTCATGGACGAAACCGAGGACGGCACCAAGCAGCGCCCGCCG
>CAZHVZ010000055.1:7295-15423 GCA_964536245.1 uncultured Rhodocyclaceae bacterium | reverse complement strand
TTCGACACGGGCCGCGATCTCAAATCCTACCCGACCGCCAAGCTGGAAGGCCAGGAAGATTTCAGCCACAAGCGCCAGCCCGCCACCGGCGCCCAAGGCACCACCATCGAAACAGACTGCTAAGGACCCCATCCATGCGTAACGAAACCCGCCAGAAGTTCAACGAGTTCACCGGCAAGGTGGCCAAACTCAACGCCATCACCAGCGCCATGGTGCAGTTCAACGTGCAACCCAGCGTCCAGCAGACCCTGGAAACCCGCATCCAGGAGACCAGCGAGTTCCTGTCCAAGATCAACGTCGTCGGCGTCTCCGAGCAGCAGGGCGAAAAGCTCGGCCTGGGCATCGGCGCCCCGGTAGCCGGCACCACCAACACCGCCGTCCAGGATCGCGCCCCCTCCGATCCGACCGTGATGGATTCCCTGGGCTACCTGTGCACCCAAACCAACTTCGACACCTACCTGACCTACCAGAAGCTGGACACCTGGGCCAAGTTCAAGGACTTCCAGACCCGCATCCGCGATGCCCTGATTCAGCGCATGGCCCTGGACCGCATCACCATCGGTTTCAACGGCGTGGCCCGCGCCGCCACCTCAGACAAGGCCGCCAACCCGCTGCTGCAGGACGTAAACAAGGGCTGGCTCCAGAAACACCGGGAGAACGCTGCCGCCCGAGTCATGGACCAGATCGGCGCTACCGGCAAGATCCAGATCGGCGATGCCGTCGATGCCGCCCACGGTTACAAGAACCTGGATGCCCTGGTCTTCGACATGGTCAACGAACTGATCGAGCCCTGGTACCGCAACGACACCATGCTCGTAGCCGTGGTTGGCCGCAAGCTGATGGCGGACAAGTATTTCCCCATCATCAACAAGGCCCAGCCCAACAGCGAAGCCCTGGCCGCCGACCTCATCCTGAGCCAGAAGCGCATCGGCGGCCTGCCCGGCGTCCAGGTTCCCTTCTTCCCGGATGACGCCATTGTCGTCACCCGCCTCGACAACCTGTCTCTCTACTGGCAGGAAGGCACCCGTCGCCGCACCATCGTCGACAACGCCAAGCGGGACCGCATCGAAAACTACGAGTCCTCCAACGAGGCCTACGTTGTCGAGGATCACGGCTGCATGGCCATGGCCGAAAACATCGAATTTGTCACCGCCTGATCATGAGCCACGCCCGCGCCCATTACCTGCGGGCTTCCGCTTCCGCCACCCAGGCGGCAGCCAGCCCCCAGGAGCAGACCACCGGCAACGCCTATGAGCTGATGCTCGCCAAGCTGGCCCAAGACCGCCGTCGCCTCAAGGAAATCCAGAGCCAGGAGCGCAAGGCCGAGGTTAAGGCCCAGCTGCTGCCCGAGTATTGGCCCTGGATCGAAGGCGTCCTCACCGGCGACAGCGGTCGTCAGGACGATGTGCTGATGACCGTGCTGGTCTGGTGCATCGATATCGGCGACTTCACCAACGCCCTGCGCATCGGCCGCTACGCCGTCGAGCATGGCCTGGTGATGCCTGACCAGTACAAGCGCGACGTGCCCACCGTACTGGCCGAGGAATTCGCCGACCAGAGCCTCAAGGCTCTGGCAGCCAACACCGTCGCCGATCTGGATGCCCTCCAGGCCATCGCCGAACTCACCGCCGGCAAGGACATGCCGGACGAGGTTCGCGCCAAGCTCTACAAGGCTATCGGCTACACCCTGCGCAGCGCTGGGCAGCTGGCCGAGGCCAAGGAAGCGCTGGAGCGTGCCCTGATCCTGCATGACAAGGTCGGCGTCAAGAAGGACATCGAGCGGCTGGAGACAGCCATCAAGAATTCCGCCAAGGCCCCCGAGGGCCAAGGCTGAAAAAGAGCGGACCCCGCAGCCGGGCGGCTCGGGAGGCTCACCGGGTTTCTCTCCTTTTTCCCGGTGTCGCCTCCCGACCACCGCCCACCAGGACTAGACCATGAGCTTTATCGTTCCCGCCCCGACCCCCACGGAAGAAGAGGCCTCCATCGTCTCCGGTCCCTTCTGGCCCGACATCGACCCGGCCAAGATGCGGGAAGCGCAGCGCATCGACAACACAGTGACAGCCCCTCGCCTGCGCCATGCCCTCATTGAGGCCATCGCCACCGCCAACGGCGCCCTGCGCAGCTGGCGCCAGGGCCGGATGGATGCTGGCTACAACACGCTAGAGGAAATCGAGGCCGAAGAGATTGATGGCGTCAGCATCCACGTCCATCGCTACCAGCGGGCCGTGGGTTGCCTGGCCAAGGCCCTGCTGCTGGAGCGCCTGAAGGATTTCGACAGCACGGCCAAGGGCGACCGCAAGGCCGAGGCACTGGAAGACCCCATCGACGATCTGCGCCGGGACTACCTCAACGCACTCGCCGATATCACCGGCAAGGGCCGCTGCACCGTGGAGTTGATCTGATGCGCGTCCTGGCCCAGCAGGGAGACACGGTGGATAGCCTGTGCTGGCGCCACCTCGGCAGCACCAATGCCGTTGAGCAGGTGCTGGAGGCCAACCCTGGACTGGCCGCCAAGGGGCCGATCATCCCCATCGGCACGCCCGTGGTGCTGCCCGATGCCCCACCAGCCGCCGTGAAAAAAACAATTCAACTCTGGGACTGACCATGGCCGAACCTGCCTCCAGCCTGCTCGGCATCACCCTCACCGCCACCGGCATCACCCTCTTCGGCGTGGCTACCGGTCTGCATCCATCGATGCTGCTCTCCGGGCTGGCCGGCGGGCTGTGGGCGCTTTCCGTCCAGCCGCCGGCCGGGATCGTCGCCCGCCTTGTTTTCCTCGCCGGTTCAGCCCTGGTCGCCGCTTATTTCACCCCCGTCGTCGCCGCCGTGGCAGCTTCCGCCGCCCTCAAGCTGCTTCCCTGGTGGCCAACCGATGTCACCCGGGACGTGATCCAGTTCCCCATTTCAGTCCTCCTCGGATTTCTCGCCCTCCGATCCATCGGCCCGGCCCTCATGCGCCGGGTGGAAAAAATAGGAGACCAGACATGACCTTTGAGACCGTCTGCCCCCAGCTCGTCGGCCTGATCTCCTGCGCCGTCATCCTCTGGCGGGCCGAGCCTGCCCTCAACCGCATGAGCCGCTGTTCGCCTCGGCTTCTTCGCCTGGCCTTCGTGCTGCTCACGGTCGGCGCCGTGGCCGGCATCTTCTACATCCTGATCGGCGTCGTTCCCTCTTGGCCCACCCTGCTCCTGGCTGTCGGCACCGCCCTGCTCCTCTTCTGCGAACGGCGGGTGCGCATCCTCACCGCCCGCTCTCACCTCAATCGAAAAGGAATCCCCCATGCGTAAGAACGACACCGGCGCTAGCGTCTCCCTGCTTCAGCGCTACCTCCAGCAGGCCGGCTTCAAGATCGAAGCAACCGGCCTCTTCGACGATGCCACCGAAGCCGCCGTCATCGCCTTCCAGACCCGCGTAGGCCTGGTGGTGGATGGCGACGCCGGCCCCAAGACCATCGCCGCCCTGGCCACTCGCGCCACCGATCCGCGTCATCAGACCCAGGCGAACCTGGAGCAGGCCGCCCAGCGCCTGGGCGTTCCCGTCGCCTCGGTCATGGCCGTTAATTCTGTGGAAACCATCGGCCAGGGCTTCCTGCCCGATGGCCGCCCCATCATCCTCTTCGAGCGCCACAAGCTGTACGAACTCCTCGAGGATTCCGGCGCCGATGTAGAAGCGCTGGCCGCCCGCTACCCCGGAATCATTAACCGCCTGCGTGGCGGGTACACCGGAGGTGTGGCCGAATGGGGCCGGCTGACCAGCGCCAAGCAGGCTACGGCGAATTACCCCGGCCTCGCCGAGCAGGCCTGCTCCTGGGGCGCCTTCCAGATCATGGGCTTCCACTGGCGGGGACTCGGCTATGCCTCGGTGGATGAATTCATCGAGGCCATGTCCTCCTCCGAAGGCCAGCAGCTGGGAGCCTTCATCCGCTTCATTGAAGCCGACCCCGCACTGCTCAAGGCCCTCAAGGCCAGGAAGTGGGCCGACTTCGCCCGCCTATACAATGGCCCGGCCTATAAGGAAAATCTCTACGACGTGAAGTTGGCACGCGCCTTCGAGCGCTTCTCGCCGGCCTTGCCGGAGGCCTGACTGTGCTCCCCATTCCTCCCGCCCTGGCCTCGCCCCTGGTTCGCCTCGCCCTCGTCGCCCTGTCCTCCCTGGTGCTGTTCGCTGCGGGCTACCGCTTCGGCCGCCACGTAGCCGAGGGCGAATCCGCCCAGGAGAAGCTGGGCGCCGCCCTGGCCTATGCCGGAGAGATCGTCACCGGTCAGAAGAAGGCCGACGATCTGGCCATCGAGAACACTCGCCTGCGCAGCGCCCAGGCCGACAAGAGTCGCGCCATTACCAAAGAGGTCACCCGCTATGTCGAAGTCACTCCTCCCGCTCTTCGTTGTGTCTTGCCTGGCACTTGGCGGATGCGTCACGATGCCGCAGCTCTCGGGGAAACCTCCTTTACCGCCGCCGGATCCCTGGCTGCTGGAGGAGCCGACCCCGTTGAGGACGCTGCCACCCTTGAAACCGTCGCCGACAATTACTCCTCCTGCCGCGAATACATCGAGAAGCTGAAAGGCTGGCAGCGCCGGTACCACACGCTGGAAGCCGGGCGATGAAGAAACCTGCCGATCTGCGCGCCCACCTGGCTCGTCATGTCCCGTCGCTGGCCAGGAATCCGGACAAGCTGCACCTCATCATCGACAAGGGCCGGCTGGCCACCAAGCCGGGTCGAAGTCTCAGCTTTGAGTGGCGCTACACCTTGCAGATCATCATCACCGATTTTCCGGAATCGCCGGACGTGCTGGCCGTTCCCCTGCTGTCCTGGCTGGAAGTCAATCAGCCCGATCTGCTCATCGACCCGGAACGCGCCTCCCACGCCGTGGACTTCGAGGCCGAGATCATCGACCACAACACCGTCGATATCGGCCTCACCCTGGAACTCTCTGAGCGAGTGGTGGTTCACCAGGTGCCGGGTGGGTACGAATGCGAACACGTCGGAGAACCGCAGCTGGACGCGCTGGACGGTCCCCGTGGCTGGCAGGTCTATCTCAAGGGCGAACTCATTGTGACCAGCAACCCGTGAGCGACCGGGACCTTTCCTCCGATTCCTTCGCTGCGGAATTGGTCGCCGCCCTGGATCCGTCCGCCCGTCAGGCGCTGGCGAAGGAACTGGCCAAGACCCTGCGGACCAGCCAGCAGAAGCGCATCGCTGCCCAGCAAAATCCGGACGGCTCCGGCTTCGTGCCGCGCAAGCCCCAGCTGCGCCACCGTGTGAAAAAGCTCCGGAAAACCATGTTCGCCAAGCTGCGCACGACCAAATACCTCAAGGCCACCGGCACGCCGGAAGCCGCCGTGGTCAGCTTCACCCGGGAAGTCGAGCGCATCGCCCGTGTTCACCAGCTTGGCCTGCGGGATCTGGTCAATCGTAAAAAGGGCATTGAGGCCACCTACCCGGCTCGCCAACTGCTCGGCCTGACCGATGACGAAGAGACGGTGATCCGGGAAGTCGTCACCTCCCACCTCGCCTCCCGGTTGTAGCCCTTCCCGGTACAACCGACCGTCGTTTCCCCGCGCGCGAGAGGCCGGTAGTCTGCCCGGCATGGACCCCGTCGAACTTTCCCGAATGCTTGAAAACCTCATCCGCCTCGGCACCGTGCTGGAGGTGGATCATGCCCGCGCCCGCATCCGGGTCCAGTCTGGAAAGCTGAATACGCAATGGATTCCCTGGCTGACCAGCCGGGCCGGCGAGACGAAGACCTGGAGCCCGCCGACAGTCGGTGAGCAGGTGATTCTGCTTTCCCCCAGCGGCGAACCGGCCGCCGGTGTAGCCCTTACCGGCCTCTACTCAGACGCCAAGCCATCGCCGTCAATCTCGCCAAACGACCACGTCACCACCTACCCGGACGGCGCCCGCATCAGCTACGACCACGTCACCGGCCATCTGGAATGTACGGGCATCAAGACGGCGCTGGTGCAGGCTTCCGAATCCGTCACGGCGGACACGCCATTCACACATATCACCGGCGACGTGAAGGTGGACGGCGATGTCGAAATCATGGGCATGCTGACCTACCGCAACGGCCTCTCCGGCAACGGCGGCGAGTCCAACGGAAATACAATCGTCGGATCCTTCAACCGCATCGGCAACACCCACCACGACGGCACCTTCACCCACGTCGGCGGGGAACTCACCAGCCACGGCAAGGTACTGCACACCCACGTCCATGGCGGCGTCACGCCGGGCGGCGGTACTACCGGAGTGCCGGCATGAGCGGCATGAGCCGCACCGGCGGCCACCAGATGCCAGACGAGGTCACCCACATCCGGCAATCCATCGCCGATATCCTGACCACGCCAGTCGGTAGCCGCATCAAGCGCCGGGAGTACGGTTCCCTGCTGCCCGATCTGATCGACCACCCGGCCAACCCCTCCAATCGCCTGCGGCTCATGTCCGCCACGGTGATGGCCATCGTCCGCTGGGAGCCGCGTGTCGCCGTCCAGAGCGCCACAATCACCGTCGGCATCGACGGTAAAACCGTGGTGGATATGGAAGCCATCCGCCTCACCGGCCCCCGCGCCGGCCACCGGCTCAACCTGGCGATTCCCCTGCAATGAGCGACCTCGACCTTTCCCTGCTGCCCGCCCCGGACGTTGTCGAGACGGTCGATTTCGAGACGGTTCTCGCCGACCGCAAGGCACGCTTCGTTGGCCTGGCGCCGGACATGTCCACCGTCATGAATCTGGAGTCCGAGCCGGCCGTCAAACTGCTGGAGGAAGCCAGCTACGACGAACTGCTGCTCCGCACCCGCATCAACGAGGCCGCCCGCGCCGTCATGCTGGCCTATGCCGCCGGCAGCGACCTGGATCACCTCGCCGCAATCTACGAAGTCTCCCGCCTGGTGGTGGATCCCGGTGACGCCAACGCCACCCCCCCGGTACCGCCGCCCCTGGAGACAGACGGCGCCCTGCGCGCCCGCGTCCAGATGGCCCCGGAAGGCTTCAGCACCGCCGGCCCTTCCGGCGCCTACCGCTTCCACGCCCTGAGCGCCAGCGGGCAGGTGCTGGATGTGTCGGTTGATAGCCCGCGCTTTACCACCCTGACCCTGTCATCTGGGCAACTGGCCGTCCTGCCGCCGTCCACCATTGCCCTGACCTGCACCTACGATGCCGGTCTGCCCACCCCGCGCCCCGGGATGGTCCGCGTCTGCGTTCTCTCCCGCCAGGGGGACGGAGAACCATCGGAATCGCTCCTGCTGGCGGTACGGGACGCTCTCAACGACGAGAACGTCCGCCCGCTCACCGACGAGGTGGTGGTAACAGCGCCGGAGGTCATCCACTACACCCTGCACGCCACGCTGGTGACCTACCCCGGCCCCTCGGCCCAGGCCGTGCTGGAATCTTCCCAAGCAGCCGCTGCCGCCTACACCGCCGCCGCCCACCGCCTGGGCTACGACATCACCATTTCCGGCCTCTACGCCGCTCTCCACCGCCCAGGGGTGCAGCGCGTGGATCTAGCCTCGCCGGCAGCGCCGATCATCTGCGGGCCGCACCAGGCGGCCTACTGTACCGAAATCGTCATCACCCTGGGGGGCGTCGATGTTTGATCCCCTGCTGCCGCCCTCCCAGACCCGACTGGAGGCCGCCCTCGGGCAGGCCATGCTGCCGGCCGGGCTGGAGCCGGAAGTCATCGCCACCCTGTGGAACCCGTGGGAAATCCCGGCCCCCCTGCTCCCCTGGCTGGCCTGGGCGCTGTCGGTGGATGAATGGGACGGCACCTGGCCGGAAATGACCCAGCGCGCCGTGTGCGCCGCCTCGATCCCGGTGCACAAACGCAAGGGCACCGTCGGCGCCGTCCGCCGGGCTATCGACGCCATCGGCTACCGCACCCGCCTGATCGAGGCCTGGCAGCAGACCCCTCCGGGCTGCCCGCACACCTTCACCGCCGAGATTGAGATCGACGACCGGGGCCTTGATGGCGCCATCGTCGCCCAGATGGAACGCCAGATCGCCGCCGTCAAGCCGGAGCGCGTCCGGACCCTCACGGGGCACCTCTCCGCGGCCTTCTCGCGCATCGCCTTCCTCTCCGATCTCTTCCTGATCGACAGCCGCGACGTGCTCCTCCAGGGCGTCAACCTGCGCC
>CAZHVZ010000055.1:0-7285 GCA_964536245.1 uncultured Rhodocyclaceae bacterium | reverse complement strand
CCATCGTCGCCCAGATGGAACGCCAGATCGCGGCCGTCAAGCCGGAGCGCAGCCATTTCGACGTGCTCTTCGTCGGCCGCAGCGAGGCCCACGTGCGGGTGGCCTGCCTCACCCTCTCCGGCGACATCGCCACCGTCCAGCCCTTCATGGTGACCGAGATCGACGCTCAGCCAGTCCGGCCGACCATCGGCATCGGCGTCCACACCTGGGACGCCGTCACCATCACCCCCCTGCACTGAGGACTCATGAGCCAACCCTACTACACCCTGCTGACCGCCGTCGGTGCCGCCGAGTGGGTCAATGCCGAGATCGCCAACACCAGCGTCCCCGTTTCCCACCTGGCCTTCGGCGACGGTAACGGCAACCTCATCATTCCGACCGAGGATTTCACCGCCCTCACCCATGAGGTCCACCGCGTCCCCATCACCAGCGTCACGGCCCACCCGGACAACGCCAACTGGCTGGTCTTCGAGGCGGTCATTCCCGCCAGCATCGGCGGTTGGACCATCCGCGAACTCGGGCTGATCGGCGGCAACGGCGGGGGCAACAAGCTGCTGGCCATCGGCAACTTCCCGGCCACCTATAAGCCGCTGCTGGCCGAGGGTGCCGCCAAGGACATGGTCATCCGCGTGATCATCCAGGTCAGCAACGCCAGCGTGGTCAATCTCACCATCGACCCGTCGGTGGTGGTGGCCACCAATCAGGCCATCGATAACGGAATTGCGGCCCACGAAGGGAAGGCCAACCCCCACGGGCAGTACATCCGGACTGTTGAAAAGGGGGAAGTCGCCGGGGTCGCTCCTCTCGGCCTCGACCGCTTGGTACCGGTGGCCTTCCTGCCTCCGGCCATCGCCACTGATGCCGAACTGGCCGCGTCCCTGTCGGCACACGTCGATCCGAATGGTGACCCACATCCGCAGTACGTCACGGCGGACGAGCTGGCGGCAGCGCTGGCAGCGGCATCGAACCCCGCCGAGAAGCATTTCAGAACCCAATCCTAGGAGAGTTAAATGGCAAACGGGCTTTATGGAAAAGTCGCCGCCACGGCCGCTGGCGGGCTGACCAAGGTGACCACCAGCACCCCGCCAGCAGGCAAGGTGCGCACCATCTCAATCGGCGCGGTAAATACCACCGACAACGCGGCGCTCATTTCCATCGCTGTGGCTTCAACGACCGACCCGAACGCGGTCACCACGGCCGATTACAAGGTCAGCGGTCGCCCACTGGATCCGCACGACGAATACGAGCGGACAAATGTCGTCATCGAGGCCGGCGAGCATGTTTTCGTTCAGACCAATCTGGACGGCGCTGCCTTCGACGTTCGCGGTTTTGAAGGGAATGCATAATGGGAATTTTTGCTAAAGGCTTCGGCCCGTCCGGCGCATCTTCCGGAGGTACATCCGGAGGCACGTTCAATCTGAAAGCCGGGATGGCTGCTACCATCAAGGCATTGATGTGCCTGGGGCCGGACGGCCTGGCTTATCCAGGGGAAACCATCGACTATGCGGCAAAACCGAATATCGGCGACGCCTGCATCACCACCGCAACCGTTGTTGCCGGTACTCCCGCCTATTATGGCCGGACCAACAATGTTGTTCAGGGAGCCAATGGCGATATCTTCGTCGGAACCGCCAATGCCACAAACGGCTACGGATTCACGGTGTACCGCTACTTGGCCAGTGGTGCCCTGGCAAATTCCCTGAACATCGGGGTATTCGGTGGCCTCTGCTACGACCCGCACATGGTCAAGCTGTCGAATGGGAACATCGCCGCCACCTGGAGCGATGGCGTCAACTTGTACTACGCCGTACTCTCTCCAACCCTGGCCGTGGTGATGGGCGCTACCGTGGTGTCCGGCATCATGTCCAACCAGCAGCACGACATGATCGCTCTGAGCGGCGGTGGATTCATGGTGTCCTTCACCGACAAGGTCACCACCACCCTGACCAGGGCAGCCGTGTTCAGCAACGTCGGTGCGGTCGTGACGGCGGTCTCCACCATTTTCACCTGGACAGCCGGGGCCGGCGGCAGCGGCGCCTATGTTCGGCTAGCCGAATTGTCGAACGGGAACGTTGTGGCGGCGATCCAGGGCAGCTACACCGGCGGCACCTACCTGGGGATGATGGTCGGCATTCTGACCCCAGCGGCGGCCGTGGCTGTGGCCTTCACTAACATTGATACCGGGCTGCACACCCAGCCTCCGGAAGTGAATGCCTTTGGTGGCGCTTTCTGCGTCGCCCGCTACGACAGCGGGTCGCAGACATTGAAGACCAGGGTGTTCAACAATGTGCTTGTTCAACAGGGCGCCACCTACGCTCCTACTGTCAGCGCGAATACCGGGGGCGCCAACACTCATCGCATCATCAACGATGGAACGAATTTCTGGCAGGTATGGAACACGTGATCGAATCGCCGCCCTCAAGGATGAGATCGCCAAGGCCGGCGTGCCGACCAAGGCCATGGCCAACGACCTGGAACAGCTGGAGCGGCGCTCGGCGGCACTTAAAAGCAAGCACGAATCCCTGCTCAACACTCAGCAGCGACTATTCGGCCAGCGCAAAGCCGGCGGCATTGACACCCGTAACCTGGCGGAACACCAGCGGGCGCTGGCCAGCAGCGCCGCCGAGGCAGCCAACGCCAGCCGGCGGCTATCCTCCGCTCTGGAAACCGAGAACCAGAAGATGAAGCGGCTGCACGCCGCCCAGGCCGAGTTGAACAAGGCACGGGCGCTGCAGGGCAAGCTGGCAAGCACCGGCGCCGGCATGGCCATGGGCGGGGCCGCTATCAGCGCCGCCATGGGCGTCAATGTAGCGAATTACACCAGCCTTCAGGAAGCCACCGTGCTGCTGCGCACCTCCATGATGGACGGCAGCGGCAAGGTGAGCGCCGCCTTCGACGACATCATGAAGAAGGCTGTCGAGCTGGGGAACGCCCTGCCCGGCACTACCAAGGATTTCGTCGAGGCCGCCCGCGCCCTAAAGCAACAGGGCATGAGCGACGAATCGGTGGTAAATGGCGGCCTTCAGGCTTCGGCCTATCTGGGCGTGCGCTTCAAGATGAACCAGGAACGGGCAGCGGAGTTCATCGCCAAGGCCCGCGAAGCCCACGGCCTCAAAGACCAGGACCTGCCGGCCGCAGCCGATTACATGCACCGCTCACGTGAGGCATTCGGCCTGCGCCAGGACGATATCTACGAATCAATGAAGTACGCCGCCACCGATCTGAACCTGAAGGGCCAGGTCGGTGACATGAAGAAGATGAAGGAATACCTGGTCATGCAGGGCATGGCCAGCCAGGCGGGCCTGGAAGGCTCCACCTTCGGCACCAACTTCTCGCACATGCTCAAGGCCATGGCATCGGTTGACGGCAAGCTGGCCGGCGCCAAGGGCAAAGAAGGCCAGATGGTCCGCGATCTGATGGAAGAGCACAAGATCAAGTTCAACTTCTACGACGGCGCCGGCCAGTTCAAGGGCTTCGAGAACATGATGAAGGAGCTGGAAAAGCTCAATGTGCTCACCCCGCAGGAACAGGAGCGGGTGCTTAAAAAGCTGTTCGACACCGAAGGTTCCCGCGCAGCCGGCATCCTGCTCAAGAACGGGCTGGCCGGCTTCACCCAGGGGCTGGCCAAGATGGAGAACACCGCCAGCCTCAACATGGTCACCGCCGAAATGGCCAAGACCCTGGCCTACCAGAGCGAGGCCTTCAAGGGCAACCTGGAGAACCTGTCGGCCAATTTCGGCAAGCACCTGGAGCCGATGGTGGCAGCCAGCCTGGCGAGATTGAACAAGGTGCTGGACTGGCTCAACAAGTTCAACACCGACCACCCGGTTGCCGCAGCAAACATCATGAAGACCGTGGCCATCATCGGCACGCTGCTCACCGTGTTCGGTGCGCTGACCGTTGGTGCGGCTGCCATCCTCGGCCCGCTGGCCGCAGTAAAGTTCAGCCTCGCCACCCTGGGTATCGCCGGCAGCAGCGCCGGGGCCGGACTGATGGCCGTCCTCGGCCCCATCGGCAAGGTGATCGCCGCCTTCACCCTGGGCTACACCGTTGGCACGCTGCTGGCCACCGGCATCGACGCGGGGCTTTCCAAGCTGCTCGGGTACGAAACCACCCTGGGCGGCGCCACCTTCGACCTGGTGGAGAAGATCAAGGCCGGCTTCGGCTCGGCGGTGGATTGGGTGCAGGCCCTGCCCCAGCGCATGATTGAGGCCGGGGTGGCCATGATCGACGGCTTTATTCAGGGCATCCAGTCCCGCTGGGAAGCTCTCAAGGAAGCAGTCGGGAACATCGGGACCTCATCGGTGGATTGGGTGAAGGAAAAGCTCGGCATCCATTCCCCTTCCCGCGTCTTCGCCGAGCTGGGCGGCTTCACCATGCAGGGCTTCGAGCAGGGGCTTGCCGGCAGCGAGGATGGCCCCCTGGGCGCCCTGTCGGCCATGGCCAAGAAGCTGGCCGGAATCGGCGCCGGCATGGCTATCGGCGGGGTTGCCATGGCCGGCGATGTGCCGGCGGATGCGCAGCCCACGGTTTCGCCGGCCTCGATCATCAAGCAGTTGCCCATGCCCGACGGTGTGTTCGATGCCATTGGCGGCATGGCGCGGAAGGTGGCCGGAATGGGCGCGGCGGCAATGGCGGGGGACTCTCCCATCGGTCTGCCTTCGATGGCCGACACCATGAAGGGGATTACCCTCGCCGACGACGGCCCCCTGAGCATGCTTTCCGGCATGGCCCGCCGGGTGGCCGAGATCGGCGCCGGAGTATCGATCAGCGACCCGACAACCCAGCCGGCCATCACGTCGCCGGATCGTACCCCGGCCCCCTCTGCCGCGCCGGCCGGGGGGAACAGCTACAACATCACCATCAACGCCGGGCCAGGGTCCGACGGCCAGAATATCGCCGCCCTGGTCAGCCGTGAAATCCAGCGTATCGAGTCCCAGCGCAGCGCTCAGGACCGCAGCCGCCTGCGGGATCGGGAGTAGCCATGTTCGGCCTTCCGCAAGTCTCCATGATGATGGCCCTGGGCTTCTTCGTCTTTGGCCTCCGCACCGTTCCATACCAGCAGCTGCAACGCCAGCGGCAGTGGCGGCACCCCTCTGTAAGCCGGGTCGGGCGCCGGCCGGCGCGGCAGTTCCTCGGGCCAGGGGATGACTCCATCACGCTCTCCGGCGTGCTTTACCCGGAAATCACTGGCGGGCGCATCAGCCTGGCCATGATCGAGCAGATGGCTGAAGAGGGGAAGGCCTGGCCGTTGATCGAGGGGACCGGCAATTACTACGGTCTGTGGGTCATCGAGGAGATTTCCCACACCGACAGCCTTTTCTTCCCGGACGGCGCCGCCCGGAAGATCGAATTCAGCATCAAGCTCACCCGCACCGACGATGACCCGGACCTGATGGGCATGGTCACTGACAAGCTGCTCTCCCTGCTGTGAGCCTGCCGACGTTTGATTTCGAGCCGCACCCCAAGCCCATCTACCGGCTGGTGGTGGATGGGAAGGACATCACGGTAGACATGGCCGACCGCCTGATCAGCCTCACCCTCACCGACAACCGGGGATTCGAGGCGGACATGCTCGACCTCCAGCTAGACGACACCGACGGCCTGCTGGAACTGCCTGCTCGGGGCGCCGTCATCCACCTGGCCATCGGCTGGGCCGCTACCGGACTGGTGGAGAAGGGCAGCTACACGGTGGATGAAGTCGAGCACAGTGGCGCGCCGGACACCATGACCATCCGCGCCCGCAGCGCGGATCTACGCTCGGGCCTAACCACCCAGCGGGAGCGCTCCTGGCACAATGTCACCCTGGGCGATATCGTCAGGACCATCGCTGACGAAAACGGCCTGGAGCCGGCCATTGCCGGCAGCCTGGCCGGGCTGCCTATCGCCCACATTGACCAGACCAACGAAACGGCGGTGAACCTGCTCTCCCGCCTGGCCAAGGACCACGACGCAATTTCCACGGTTAAGGGCGGCCGGCTGCTGTTCATTCCCTTCGCCAGCGGCAAGACGGCCAGCGGAAAGCCCCTGCCCGCCATCACCATCGAGCGCCAGCTGGGCGACCAGCATCGCTTCAGCATCGCCGACCGGGAGAGTTACACCGGCGTGCGGGCGCTCTACAACGACGTGGGCCACGCCGTGAAGGGCGAGATCACCTGGGGCAAGGACGAGGACAGCGCGGAGAAGCACGAACCGGCCAAGGCCGACACGCCCCCTGCCACCGGACAGTACAAGGACGAAGGCAAGAAGCCGCACAAGAGCAAGGAAGCCGCGCTCCGGGCCGCGAAGAAGGCGTGGAACGCCCTGAAGAACAACAAGGCCGCGAAGGGCGCCTACATCGGCGTCAAGGCAAAGTACAACGACCGCAACCTGGGGCAATCCGGAGAGGTAACCTGGGGCGAGGCGAACGACAAAAACAGGCCGAAGACCGGCGCCGCCGATCCCGAGGTAACCCCCAGCGCCGGAAACATCAAGACCCTGCGCCATGTGTACGCCAGCCTGGAGAATGCCAAGCGGGCGGCCAGGGCCGAGTGGCGGAAGATTCAGCGCGGCGTCGCCACCTTCTCCATCAACCTGGCCAGGGGAAGGCCGGAGCTATTCCCGGAACTGCCGGTCGAGGTCATCGGCTTCAAGCCGCCCATCGACAATACGGACTGGATCATCGCCAAAGTCACCCACAGCCTGGTGGACAGCGGCTACACCACCAGTATCGAGCTGGAGATCAAGGCGACGGAAGTACCCGATTGAAATATTTTTACGAAGTCGCTTGACTTCGTTACGTAGTCGCATAGAATTCAAGTCATGGAAGCACAACGCTTCCACCCGACGGCCCCCGGACAAGCGGGCCTCTTCAAGGAGATTAAAATGAGCAACCTGAACAAAATCCAAAAAATCGCTGCCGCTATGAATTCCGGTGTAGAGCCTGCCGGAGTCTTCCTCTACAAGCTCGGGACCGCATCAAATAACCCGAACACCAACGAAGAACATCAGGTTTTCACCAACACCAAGACCCCGCGCCGGATCGGCTCAATTGGCAAGGTCGGCGGCGTCGGCCAGTTCGTTGCCTTTGAACACGTCGAAAACGGGCAGCTCGTCAGCTCTCTCTAATCAACCCGCCCGGCCACCGCCGGGCTTTTTACTGCTCCCCATGGGAAACGAACGAAGAAACTGGCACCGCCACTGGACAGTGGATCTGGTGAAATGGACGGCCACCCACGACAGCGGGCTGGTGGTGCAATTTGTGGACAAGCTGGTTTTCCCGAAGCCGGAGGTCGGAACGCACTGC
>CAZHVZ010000054.1:20846-22214 GCA_964536245.1 uncultured Rhodocyclaceae bacterium | reverse complement strand
CACCCACAAGCTGAAGATCATCAACCTCGACCTGCCGCGCAATCAGCTGATCGTGATTACCGGACTGGCCGGTTCCGGCTAGTCGTCCCTGGCTTTTGACACGCTCTATGCCGAAGGGCAGCGTCGCTACGTGGAATCGCTCTCGGCCTACGCCAGGCAGTTCCTGCAACTGATGGAAAAACCCGATGTAGACCTGATCGAAGGCCTGTCGCCAGCCATTTCCATCGAGCAGAAGGCGACTTCCCACAATCCGCGCTCGACGGTGGGAACGGTGACGGAAATTCACGATTACCTGCGCCTGCTTTTTGCCCGTGCCGGCACCCCTTATTGCCCGGAACACGGCCAGCCGCTGGAGGCGCAGACGGTTTCCCAGATGGTGGACCATGTCCTGGCCCTGCCGGAAGAAAGCAAGCTCATGGTCCTGGCGCCGGTAGTGGCCAACCGCAAGGGGGAGCAGCTTGATCTCTTCGCCGAACTGCGCGCCCAGGGGTTTGCCAGGGTTCGGGTTGATGGCGAGGTCTACGAAATTGATGGTGTTCCCAAGTTGAGCAAGACGCAAAAACACAGTGTCGATGTGGTGGTGGACCGCCTCAAGGTGCGGGACGACATGCGTCAGCGTCTTGCCGAATCCTTCGAAACCGCCCTGCGTCATGCCGATGGCCGGGCTATAGCCCTGGAAATGGAGAGCGGCAGGGAGCATCTTTTTTCCGCCAAGTTTGCCTGCCCGATCTGCTCCTACTCCTTGCAGGAACTGGAGCCGCGCCTTTTTTCCTTCAACAACCCGATGGGGGCCTGCCCCAAGTGCGACGGCCTCGGTGTCATCCAGTTCTTCGACCCCAAGCGGGTCGTCGCCCACCCCGCCCTCTCCCTGGCGGCTGGCGCCATTCGCGGCTGGGACAAGCGCAACCAGTTCTATTTCCAGATGCTGGGCTCTCTCGCCAGTTATTACGGCTTTGACGTGGAATCCCCCTTCGAGCAACTGACCGACGACGTGCAGCAGGTGGTTCTCTTCGGCTCCGGTCGCGATGTGCTGCCCTTTCAGTATCTCAACGAGCGCGGCAAGACGGTCATGCGCGAACACAGCTTCGAAGGCATCATCCACAACCTTGAACGGCGCTATAAGGAAACCGACTCGACGGCGGTACGCGAGGAACTGGCCAAGTTCATCAGCAACAGCACCTGCCCGCACTGCGCCGGCACCCGTTTGCGCACCGAGGCCCGCCATGTCCGGGTCGGGGAAAAGACCCTGCACGAAATCAGCCACCTGCCCCTGGGCGAAGCCCGCAACTACTTCAATCTGCTGCAACTGACCGGTCAGAAGGCTCAGGTGGCGGAAAAGATCCTGAAAGAGGTGACTTCCCGCCTGTC
>CAZHVZ010000054.1:19739-20836 GCA_964536245.1 uncultured Rhodocyclaceae bacterium | reverse complement strand
TCCGGCGGCGAGGCCCAGCGCATCCGCCTGGCCTCGCAAATCGGTTCCGGGCTGACCGGGGTCATGTATGTCCTCGATGAACCCTCCATCGGCCTGCACCAGCGGGACAACGCCCGACTGCTGCAAACCCTGCAACAACTGCGTGACATCGGCAATACAGTGATCGTCGTCGAGCATGACGAAGATGCTATCCGTCTGGCTGACTACGTGGTGGACATCGGTCCCGGCGCCGGCGTCCATGGCGGTGCCGTGGTGGCCGAAGGAACGGCGGAAGAGGTGATTGCCAATCCGGCTTCCCTGACCGGCGCTTACCTCTCGGGCAGGAAGGCAATCGCCATCCCGAAAAACCGGCGAGTCCCCGATTCGGGCAAACAATTGACGGTGATCAACGCCCACGGCAACAACCTCAAGGCCGTCACCCTCGATCTGCCGGTGGGTCTGTTCACCTGCATTACCGGGGTGTCCGGTTCGGGTAAATCAACCCTCATCAACGACACGCTCTACGCTGCTGCCGCCCGTCACCTCTATGGCTCCAGTACGGAACCGGCGGCCCACGAGCAGATGACCGGCCTCGACCAGTTCGACAAGGTGATCAACGTGGATCAGTCCCCCATCGGGCGCACCCCGCGTCAACGTCAAGGGCGGGCGCTGCGAAGCCTGCCAGGGCGATGGCATGATCAAGGTGGAGATGCACTTCCTGCCCGATATCTATGTCCCCTGCGACGTCTGCCACGGCAAGCGCTACAACCGGGAAACCCTGGAGATCGTCTACAAGGGCAAGAACATCCACGACATTCTGGGCATGACCGTTGAACAGGCGCGGGAATTTTTCGATGCCGTACCGACCGTTGCCCGAAAACTGCAAACCCTGGTGGACGTCGGTCTCAGCTACATCACCCTCGGCCAGAGCGCGACCACCCTGTCCGGCGGCGAAGCACAGCGCGTCAAACTGGCACTGGAACTGTCCAAGCGGGACACCGGCCGCACCCTCTACATTCTGGACGAACCGACCACCGGCCTGCACTTCCACGATATCGAACTGCTGCTCACCGTGCTGCATCGCCTTGCCGAGCACGGCAACACCGTGGTGGTCATTG
>CAZHVZ010000054.1:15279-19729 GCA_964536245.1 uncultured Rhodocyclaceae bacterium | reverse complement strand
CCGGAGGGCGGCGACGGCGGTGGCCGCATCATCGCAGCCGGAACACCGGAATCCGTAGCGGAAAACCCGGCCAGCCATACCGGCCGCTTCCTGAAACCCTTGCTCCTGCGCCATCGGGCTTAGTCCCCGCCGTTTGGAGCAATGCCATCTTCCGTCCCCGTTTCGTTCTGGCACTACTTCAGAAAGCGAGAATAGTCGGGATAGCCGTTGAACAAGACCGCTGCATCCAGCATCCCCCCCTCCATCACAACAGGGATGACCTGGCTTTGTTGCCAACGTCGAATAATGTCCTTGCGAACGAGCTCTTGCCAATTGTTTTCCGCATTGGCACCACAACAGGCATCCTTTCGTTTTATCCCAAATGCGTCCTCTGTCTTGGTGGCCTCAAATAACTGCCGGGCTATATCGACCTGTTTGACGAAGCGACAGACTCGTTGCCCACCGATCGATAGGAAACCGGTAGGACAATCGGTTTTCGGGTCCTTCTCTACCTTCGCCTCCACCTTCGCCTTTTTCGCCATCGTCAAATAGATAAACTCGTAGCTCAGCTTGGCGTCCTTCTGAATGCTTTCCTTGCAATCGACACCTTCCTGGGTGCAGTACCCGGCTAGCGCAACCCTAGAAAAAAAGGCGTAGCTTACTCCCCCGGTGCGTGGTCTGAAAATTTGTACGGGTTGCTTTAGCCAGGATGCGTCGTCAATACCAAACTGTTTCAGGCAGATCGACTTTCTTTCCAGCGTGGTTGTTTCGGCCAGCTGGTACTGAACCAAGTATGGGCCATCGGTACAATCTGAATCCTTGTTGGTGTTTCGCAGGCCCAATAACACGGGGTCGGCGGAAGATAAATTGACCGAGACCAGTGGTTCGTCGTTTTCCGGTATCGATACGGATTTCTCGGTCGCAACGCCACCGTTCAGCGGTATCGATTTCACCGTTGCATGAGAGGTGTAATCCTCGGCCTCCTGGCCGACACCACGGCTAATCAGTACAAGGTTTTCCTTGTCCCCAAGGCGATAGAACAACGCCGGGTGTTGCGCATACCGGTAGTAATTTCCACCTACAGGTACCGGCTCCGAGTCGCCAGTACAATTGTCATGGTCCTTGCACGGTTGTCCGTTTTGGCAATCCTGGTTGCCTTTCCGATCAAGCTTGCCAATCGGGCAACTGAAGACTTTAATGAAGACCTTATTATTGTCCTTCTCTTTCTGCCTCAAGTTCACCAGAGTGGCAACAACGCCAGAGCTTGTTTTCCTCAGGCTCGACATCGAAGCATCGTGATCGCCAATCAGTTTGTCGGGATAGGCATTACCTACATTCTCTAGCGGGAACTCCACCAACTTGTACTCGGTAGAGGTGAGCCCTGTACGGGTAACGGAAAGGAGCCGATCTCCCTTTGCGTCATCGTGGATCACCACCGGAGGCGTTGGCACAGTGTTTTTCGGAAACCATGGATACTCTGATTTCTTCCCGGAAGAACTGCCGCGCCAGTCAATCTTCCGCATTCCGACGGTATGACCTTTAAAATGAAGGCTGTACAAATTCGATGCCTCGCCATTGTTCAGAATGCGGCCAACTACGTAATCATCTGCACGAAGGGGTATCGGATCAAATTCATAAAAGGTCGAATCTCCACCGGCCTGAAACGATTTTCCGCCGAACAAGGCGACCCCCAGCAATACCACCCTGGCTTTTTCCTCGCACTCCTCGTGGCTCCCTCTTTCAAATTGACGACAAAGCCGGTAGGCGTAATTCTGAAGTGCGAAATCGCAATGGCTCTGTTGATAGCCATAGGTAGCTTCACCATGGCGATAGCACATATCGTGATATACGCACGCTTGGCGAAACTGCATTGAAAGCGGGGCATTTCCCTTGCGGGGTGGAAATATCAATTGCTCAACCAGGGATGGAATGCTGCAACTAACGCCTTCTCCTCTGCCACCAATCACTGCCGCAATGTCCGATGACGGCAAGTAGCTTGTTATCGTCGGCGGCGCTTCAAAATCCTTCACAGCGGGCAGTGCCGGATATACGCTGTTTGCCACGGACTTGGCAACGGATGCACAACCGCTGAACAAGGACATTATTCCGATGAAAAATACGACAGCGCTGACTCTACCCCAGTTCATTTCCATTCCCCCCTCGGTCGAAAGCTCACCGCGCATCCCAAATCACATCAAAGCCGCAGCATCGTCTCAGCGTAGCTTGCATAATTCCAATGTCAAGACTCGGTGTGTGAGTATTCAGGGCCTATTTTTTTTGGAGACTCGCCGTTCCGTCCGGTCAACGTCCTTGATCACTTACTTGGCTTGCCGCAAAATTCCTGAAGAGATGACCGCTGCCGATTTGTTTGCCTGCCTGAATTTCCGGAAAAGCCCGGTACATAGATGGGCTTGCCGGGCCTGGTCATGCCCGGCAAGCGCAACCCAACGATGAAGAGATCGATTTTTGACGCATGAACACCCTGCACGTTGCATCCCTGGATTTATCCGACTCGTCTCAGGCCGAGGCCTTTCTTGATCTGCTCGAACACTACGCCAGCGATCCCATGGGGGGCGGCCAGGGACTGGGCGCCTATGCCCGGCAAAATCTGGTGACGGCGCTACAGAGGGTGGCGGGCTTCCACGGCTGTCTGGCGTTCGTCGGCGGCCAGGCGGTGGGTCTGGTCAATTGCTTTGCCGGGTTCTCCACCTTTGCCGCCCGGCCTTTGCTCAATATCCACGATATTGTGGTGCGGGACGAATACCGGGGAAGGGGCGTCGGGCAGGCGCTATTGGCCTGGGCCGAGGCGCGGGCACGGGAAATCGGCTGCTGCAAGCTGACCCTGGAAGTTCTGGCTCATAACCGGCGGGCCATGCGCAGCTATGAACTGGCCGGATTCGTCCCCTACCAACTGGACCCGGCTGCCGGCCACGCCCTGCTCCTGCACAAGGTGTTCTGATGCAACTTCCCCCGCTCACCGAAGGACGTCTGGTTGAACGCAAGAACCGTTTCGTTGCCGTAGTTGATCTGGGCGACCGGGTCGTCGAAGCCCATTGTCCCAACACCGGCTTCATGGCCGGCTGCAAGGCGCCGGGCAGCCGGGTCTGGCTTTCCGCCGCCGGGAATCCCGCGCGCAAGCTGGCCTGGACCTGGGAACTGGTGGAGGCGGAGCCGGGTGTCATCGTCGGCCTGCATACCGGGCGTAGCAATCATATTGTGCGGGATGCCATCGAGGCCGGGCGCATTCCGGAACTCGCCGCCTATTCCCGGCTGCGCAGCGAAGTGCGCTACGGCAGCGAAAACAGCCGCATCGACCTGCTGCTGGAAGACGACCATCGCCCACCTTGCTATGTCGAAGTGAAGAACGTTACGGCAGCAGTGGCGGGCGGCATCGGTTATTTTCCGGATGCGGTGACCAGCCGGGGCGCCAAGCATTTGCGGGAACTGGCAGGAGTGGTCAGGAGTGGGGGGCGGGGCATCATTTTCTACTGCGTGCAGCGGGCGGATGTGACCGAAGTTCGTCCGGCCGATCACATTGATCCGGTCTATGGCCGGGAACTGCGCCAGGCCCTGCGCCATGGCGTCGAGGCGGTGGCCTGGCGGGCCACGGTAAAGCCGGAAGGAATTGTGCTGGAGTGCCCTGTTCCGGTGCGTTGCCCGTGATGGCGCAAAGTGACGGACGAAGAGCGTCAAGCCCGGTGGCCGGAGCTTGCCAAGGTGGTGATGGAACTACGGCGTTCCGGCCAGGCGCTGGCGGCCGAGTAACTGGCGGATGCCGTTCCATCCGGGGGCACCTCCGGCGAAATTCTGGCCGCTGTCGTCCCACGCCGTCATCAAGACCTTCGCCACCGGTTTGGTGGTCAGCTCAAACCGGTCCGGGTGCGGTTCTCGCCGACATGCCTGGGGCCTGGTTGCCTATATCGGCTACTCCGGCGTTGATTCCGCCACGACTTGTCCGGCATCGCTCCGGGAAAACCAGAGGAGCAGGGTGGCAAACAGGACATCCGGGTCTACCGGCTTGCTGATGAAGTCATTCATTCCTGCTTCCAGGCATTTGGTCTTGTCTTCGGCAAAGGCATTGGCCGTTGAGGCCAGGATGGGAACCGTTGTGCCCTGCGGCAAAAGGCGTATCTGCCGGGTGGCTTCCAGTCCGTTCAGTTTCGGCATTTGCATGTCCATCAGGATCAGGTCATAGCTGTTCCGGCTGGCCAGTTCAAGGGCTTCAACACCATCTACAGCCAGGTCCACGACCAGTCCGACATCTTGCAGCAATTCGCCGAGAACTTCGCGATTGACCAGTTCGTCTTCGGCAATCAGGACACGTCTGCCATGGTGCTGGTCGAGCAGGATTGCCTCGGCGCTTTCCTCCAGGCTCTTGACGGGGATGGCTGCTGAGGAGCAGGTTTTTTTGAGCTTTGCGGTGAACCAGAAGGTACTGCCCTGCCCCTCCGCACTCACGACGCCGACATCG
>CAZHVZ010000054.1:13153-15269 GCA_964536245.1 uncultured Rhodocyclaceae bacterium | reverse complement strand
TGCCCTGGCCGGGGGTGCTGTCGACACCGGCGCTGCCGCCCATCAGTTCGGCCAGTTTTTGGGTGATGGCCAAGCCGAGCCCGGTGCCGCCATATTTTCGGGTGATCGAATTGTCGGCCTGAACGAAAGCGGAAAACAGTTTGCTCACCACCTCCCGAGAAATGCCGATTCCGGTATCCGATACTTCGAATCGCACCGTAACGTGGCTCTCCTCCGCACCGCCCCCTGCTTCGCCTGGCGGCAAGGTCAGCGCCCGCAGCCGGATGCTGCCGTGTTCAGTGAACTTGATGGCATTGGTGACATAGTTCAACAGCGCTTGTTGCAGGCGGGTGCCATCGCCCAGAACGTGTTCGGGCAGTTCCTGATATTCCACTACAAGCTGCAAGCCCTTGGCTTGCGCCCGGTGCAGGATCATGGCGGAAACATTGGTGATGATTGTCGGGATGCTGACTTCGTTTTCTTCCAGGGTGAATCGTCCTGCCTCGATTTTCGCGATATCGAGAAGGGGGTGGATGATCACCACCTGGTGCGGCCCGGCGGCGGGGATTTTTTGCAGGGGCGCGGCCTGTGCCGGCCATACGCGGGCCCGCCGGATCAGGTGGGCCGTGCCGGTGATGGCGTTGAGCGGTGTGCGGATCTCGTGGCTCATGTTGGCGAGGAATTCACTCTTCACCCGGGCCAGGCGCTCGGCTTCATACAGGGCATTGTCCCGTGCAGCTTCAGTTTCCTGACTGAGCGTTGTATCGGTAAAGCTCAAGACGGCGCCCGTGAAATTTTCTCCTTGGTTCATCGGGTGCAAGGCCAGGGAAACCGGCAGGGCGCTCCCGTCGGCCCGCCATAGCACATCGTGATCGTTGCGCAGGGCACGCCATTCCCAGGTTGCCCGGATAATCGGGCAGTGACTGGCAGAGTAAGCTCGACCATCCATGTGGTGGTGGTGCAGGGTTTCGTGGACGTTCTTTCCCAGCAGATCGTCGGGTCGATAACCGAGCAGCGCACAGGCCGACGAATTGACGAAAATGATCGCTCCTTGCCGATCCAGGCCGATGATGCCGTCCGCCACGGACTCCAGAATCAGCCGTGTATTGGCTTCGGCCGAGGCGAGGGCTTCGGTACGGGCGGCAATCAGTTCCTCAAGATGGTCACGGTGGCTTTGCAGTTCCCGGGTTGCCGTCTGGTTCGCCTCGGCCATGGCGTTGAATTCCGTTGCCACGGCGGCGAGTTCGGCCGGGCCGGAGGGTTCGGCGCGGGCTTCATGGTGGCCACCGGCAATACTGCGGGCCGCTTGGGCCAGGGAGCGTACCGGGCGCTCGACACGGCGGGCCAGCCACAGGACCAGGGTGAGCAATGCAGAAAACCCCAGCAGGGCAATGAGCGACAAGGTGATGGCGCGCTCCCTCGCCTGGGCATAAACCGTGTCGGCAGGAATCCCGATAAAGGCGATCCAGTTGCTTTCGGGCACTTCGATCACCGAAAAGAGCCGAATGACGCCGTCAACGGCGCGGCTTTCAAACTCTCCGTTGCGGATGGCGACGATCTGCCGGGCCGCTTCGGCATTCGGGCGGGTACCGATGACCTTTTCCGGATCCTCGTTGCGCCAGATGAGAACTCCGTTGCCCTCAAAAAAACCATAACGGCTTTCCGGCGGCAGCTGGCTAGCCGGAATTCCCGGGTCGTAGGCGTTGAGGTCCAGCGGGAGATGAACGGCGCCGATCATCTCTTTCCGGTTATTGAGAATCGGGGTGCTGAGGACAACGGTCCACTTGCCGGTAATGGGGCCGAGAAAGACATCGCTGATACGGAAACGCTTTTCTGAAACGAAGGACTTGAACCATTCGGTTTGCCCGACATCCACATTTTTGCCAGGGGGGATCGGTTGGGCAGAACAGATCACGCTTCCATGCATGTCGGTGGTGACAATATTGGAGTGGCCGGGATTCAGCGAACTCAGGTCTTTCAGGGCGCCATCACAATGATCCGGGTCGAGGTTGGTCAGGAGGGGGCGGGTTGCCAGGCCATCCAGCGTCAGTCGTGCCGAGGCCAGCTTGCGGCTGGCATTGGTCGCCATGATGCTGACCACCGTGTGCAGGGAAGACTTTGCGTGGTGAAGGCTGTT
>CAZHVZ010000054.1:11616-13143 GCA_964536245.1 uncultured Rhodocyclaceae bacterium | reverse complement strand
TTTGCCGGTCTTGGTCAATGCTGTAAGCCAGCAGCCCGGCCAGGGGAACCGCCAGGGCAACAACCAACAAGGAGAGATGGGCACGAATGGATAGTTTCAAGGCTGAGCAATTCCGGCAATGGAAAACTCCAAAAACACAGGATTCAGTCTAGCTCAAATATTCTCACCAGCCTATGACGTTACGTTAGGAGAAGCGTGGGGATGCGTGGGCCTGGCGAAAGCAGAATTACGGGGTGAGCAGTGCTGTGGCGAGGATGGACGGGTCTTCGGCACCAACGACCAGTTTTTGTCCGTCAATCACAAAGGAGGGCACCATGGAGATTCCCTTTTGCCGGTACTCCCGCTCTTCATCACGGACTTGCCGGGTCAGTTCGTCTCCGGCGAGAAAGGCGGCGATGGTGTTCCGGTCCTGGCCGCAGTTTACGGCAATGGTCGTGAGCACTTGCCGATCGCCGATGTGCAGACCCTGCTGAAACTGGGCAGCGAAGAGATGATTGACCAGGGGGCGGACATCTTCGCCCCGCATTTGGACCCAGGCCAGCAATCGGTGGGCCTGAAGGGAGCCGGTGCGGTTTTGCGCGCTCACCAAGGTCTTCGCTGCCGGCGTGCCGAACCTGTCAAATCTGTCCGGGATGCGGTCCGGGCCGAAGTGCATCGGGCTGGCCCTGGATAGCCATTGTGGCTGTCCCGATGGCGGTCATCAGGTGGACGGGGCCGAGCAGACGCGATTGCGGCCCGACCGCTTGGCCTCGTAGAGCGCCTGGTCAGCCGAAGTGACGATGTCTTCGACGCTGCGCAGCGGAGGACAGCTGGCGACCCCGGCGCTGAACGTGCAGGCAAAATCACCGTTGGACGAGGCGTAATGGAGATGTCCGAATTGTTCCCGTAATCCATCAATGAGTTCCAGGGCGCAGCTCTGCGTCGTATCAGGCATGGCGACGATAAATTCTTCCCCGCCATAGCGACCGACAATGTCGGACTTGCGCAAGCGCTTGTGCAGGAGATGGGCGATACTCTTGATGACCCGGTCGCCGACGGGGTGTCCATGCGTATCGTTCACCTTCTTGAAATGGTCGATATCAACCAGGGCGACGGAGAGCGGTCGGCCATTGCGTCGGCTGCGGTCGAGTTCTGTTTCCAGACGCAGCTTGAAGGAAATATGATCGAGGAGTCCGGTCAGGCTGTCCTGGCTGATGAGTGCGCGCAGGGTCCGGAAACGCTCAATCCGGACGCTCACTGCGCGGATCAGATCGGCGTCGGCGATGGGTTTTTTCAGGAAACCGTCAGACCCGTTCTGCATGGCCTGCTGCTGCTCAGACCACCCCTCTTCGGCGGAGAGAAAGACAATGGGCAGGTTGGCAAAAAGCGGGTCTTGTCGAATAACACGGGTCAGTTCAATGCCGTTGCAGTCATCCAGCTGGAAATCCATGAGAAGCAGTTCCGGCTCGTCGGCGGCCAGGGCATCCAGGATCTGCTCCGGGCGGTGGAGGGCGGAGGCCGCCATGCCTGCGGCCGAGAGTATTTCCG
>CAZHVZ010000054.1:8821-11606 GCA_964536245.1 uncultured Rhodocyclaceae bacterium | reverse complement strand
TTCTCGGCCCAGGCGATGATGGCCTCGTCGGTGGTGAGCGACTGGCGCTCGGCAAGCAGGCGGCTTTCTTCGACCACCATGACCCGGTACGGCGTTTCGGCGTTTTCCTGCCGGGAGAGCTGCTCCAGATACTCGGCGAGCACCGCATATTCGATGGGTTTTGTCAGATGGCGATGCGCTCCGGCGCGCACGGCAGCCAGCCGCAGCGCCCAGTCCCAGCGGGAGGAAATGACCACCAGAGGAAGCTGTCTGCCCGCCTCCGGCACCAGCTTCCGGATCGACGCCCCATTGATATCGCTTGCCGCTGCATCGGATTCCGTCACGTCTACTATCAGCGCCAGCGGACGGGAATTCTGCAAGATCGGCCCGGCCGGAGCGGGATCGGAAAATGTCTGGACTTCCCAGTTGAACATGGCGAGTTGAGCGGCAATGTCCCCGGCCAGGGACGGGTCATTCTCGATCACCACGATGCGGCGATTCTCGGCCCCCCCTCTTTCCGGCATGTGGCTGGCAGGGTGGGGAAGTTCAACCTCCTGGTCATCATCCGGCGCACTGCCGGCCAGCTTGCGCAGGGCGCCGAGAAGGCCGGCGATGCGGGACTTGTGCTGGGCCGAGGGAACCGTCGATGTTCGGGACAAATCGGCCAGCGTGTCTTCCAGTTCCTTTGCGGTTTCTCCCAGGCGCAGGTAGCCGAAAGTGGCAGCCGAGCCGGTCAGGGTGCGCACCATCCGCAACAGCGGCGGATGGCCCTCCCGCCAGGCGGCGCTGGCCGCCTGCCAGCAGACGATCAGGGCTTCTACACGTTTGGGTAGGTCAGCCGCATAGGCAATGCGTAGAGCCTTCAATTTTGCCCTGCTTTTGTCGTGATCCAGCATGAAACGCTTGCTCCCTTTATGGGTGGGCGGCATCAGTGCGAAGCCCCCACAAACAGCGGACGTACTTTACCCTTTTTGCAGCGCTGAAAAAATGGGGCCGATGCTGCTGTTTATCGGTTGGCCCCGCGCATTGGGCAGCGGCCTGGCCCAATCGGCACGTGCCGTATTGACCATAGACCGTGGGTCAAGGCTGCCGCTATATTCACGCCCAATTGGTCAGACTGACCTCTCCGGGATTGATCCGTTCCGATCATCGCAGAGAGCTTGGCGGCGACTGTTTTCGGCTATTTGAGGAGTTGCCCGTGCTGGTGGCAAGCAGCATCAAAAGTGACGGTGCCACGGAAGTCCTGGCCCCGGTGTCTCGTCCCGGGAAAATTCGTTTAGGCGCGTTGCTGACTCAGGCCGGCCTGCTGAGTCACGTCCAGCTGGAAACGGCCCTCGACAAACAACGCCTCACCGGTCGCAAGCTTGGACGCATCCTGGTTGAGGGCGGGCTGGTCACGGACGAAGATATTGCCCGGACGGTAGCCCGGCAGCTCGCTGTTCCTTACGTTGATCTCAAGCACCGGGATCTTGATCCTGAGCTGGTGGGGCTCCTCTCCGAGTCCCAGTGCCGCCATTTTCGCGCCCTGGTTCTGGAGAAAATGGAGAGCGGCCTGCAAGTGGGCCTGGTTGACCCCGCCGACCTGCACGCTTTCGACGGGGTCTCCCGCCTTCTGCGGAGCAGGGTCCACCTGGCGGTGCTGGCAGAAAACCAGTTTCTGGCCGCCGCCGACCGCATGTACCGGCGCACTGAGGAAATCTCCGGTCTCGCCCGTGAACTGACCGCCGACCTTGGTCAAACCTCGGTGGAATTTGACCAAGGAGAAGTGGTCGGCAGCGACGATGCGCCGGTGGTCCGCCTCTTGCACACCATTTTCGAAGAAGCGGTCAAAAGCCGGGCCTCGGATATCCACATCGAGCCGCAGCAGTCCAAGCTGCGCATTCGTTTTCGCATAGACGGCGTCCTCCATGAGCAGACCGAAACGGACGCCAAAATCGCCGGGTCGGTGATCCTGCGCCTGAAGATCATGGCCAACCTCGACATTTCGGAAAAACGCTTGTGCCAGGACGGCCGCTTCAATATCAAAGTGCACAACTCTCCGGTGGATGTACGGTTTTCCACCCTGCCCACGCAATACGGCGAATCAGCGGTCATGCGCCTGCTCAACCAGAGCGCCGGACTCATCTCCCTGGACCACCTGGGACTGCCCCGGCGCGTGCTGGATCGTCTGCAATCCGCCATTCACCGGCCCAACGGCATGGTTCTGGTGACCGGCCCGACAGGGAGCGGCAAGACCACTACCCTCTATGCCGCGCTGGCTGAAATCAACACTTCCGGCAAAAAAATCATCACCGTTGAAGATCCGGTCGAATACCGCCTGCCCGGTCTCAATCAGGCGCAGGTCAATGACAAGATCGGTTTCACCTTCAGCCATATCCTGCGCACCTCCTTGCGCCAGGACCCGGATATCGTTCTGGTGGGCGAAATGCGCGATCAGGAAACTGCCGAAATCGGCATGCGCGCCGCCATGACCGGCCATTTGGTGTTATCCACCCTGCACACCAACAACGCGGCATCGACGCCGATCCGCCTTCTCGATATGGGCGTGCCGAGTTTCATGGTCTCCCAGTCTCTGCGGCTGGTTCTCGCCCAGCGGCTGGTGCGGACGATTTGTGAAGCATGCGCCAAACCCTATTCTCCGCCCCCCAACGAAATGGCCTTCCTCGACAGCGAACTGGAGGGCGCCGGGGAAAATCGGCGGCTGTTGCACGGACGCGGCTGCAACCGCTGCAACGGCACCGGCTACCTGGGGCGGACCGGAGTCTACGAATTCCTTGAAATGACGGACGAGCTGGCCGACGCTGCC
>CAZHVZ010000054.1:3389-8811 GCA_964536245.1 uncultured Rhodocyclaceae bacterium | reverse complement strand
CAGCGCCACCAGCGCCACCAGCGTGGCGGCCAGCGCGCCGCCAGCGCCCAGATGGCCGGTGAAACCCTGCGCCGTGATGCGGCGCGCCTGGCCGTCCGGGGCGTCACCACCATTGAAGAAGCAATGGGGCTGAGCACCCATTACGAAGATTGATGCCAAATTATTCCTACGAAGGCCGCAATCTGACCGGGCTGGTGGCCAAGGGTGTGATCGAGGCGCAAACCAGTGCCGAGGCAGCCGATATTCTGCTCGGGCGCGGAATTACGCCAATCGAAATCAAAGCGACCAGCGGCCAGGCGGAAGCCTCCGGCTCCCTGTTCGCCCGATTATTCGGGAATCGGGTCAGCCACGAAGATATCCGCCTCTTCAGCCGCCAGTTTCACACCCTGCTCAAGGCCGGGGTACCCATCATGGGCGCTCTCGCCAGCCTGCAGGGGGCGGCCGCCAGCCAGGCCATGGCCGCAGTGCTCAAGGATCTGCGCCAGAGTCTCGACTGGGGGCGCGACCTGGCTTCGGCCATGGTTTTCCATCCCAAGGTGTTTCCCCCTTTTTACATTGCCATGGTCCGCGTTGGCGAGATGACCGGGCGCCTGGACCAGGTATTCCTGCGCCTCTACCATCATCTCGATTTCGAACGCTTTATGCGCCACCAGGTGAAAGCCGCCCTGCGCTATCCAAGCTTTGTCGTCATGGCCATGTTCGGCGCCATTGTTGCCGTCAACCTCCTGGTCATTCCCACCTTTGCCCAGATCTTCAGCACCTTCAAGGCCGAGCTGCCGCTGACGACCCGCATGCTCCTGGCGTCGTCGGCCTTTATGACCCACTACTGGTACACCATCCTGCTCGCCGCCGCCGCCGCCTATTATGCTTTCAGCAATTGGGTCGGGACGCCGGAAGGGCGCTTGCGCTGGGACCGCTTCCTGCTCGATGCGCCCATTGCCGGCCCCATTGTCCGCAAGGCCGCCCTGGCCCGCTTTGCCCGCAGTATGGCCATGTCCTCCCGTAGCGGCGTGCCGATTGTCGAGGCCCTGTCGGTGGTGGCGGCGACGGTGGATAACGCCTTCATTGCCGGCCGCGTGGCCGGCATGCGCGAAAGCGTCGAGCGCGGCGAAAGCCTGCTGCGGGCGTCGGTGGCCAGCGGCGTGTTCACCCCGGTCGTGCTGCAGATGATCGCCATTGGCGAGGAGTCGTGCGCCGTCGATAGCCTGATGGATGAAATCGCCGACATGTACCAGCGCGAGGTGGAATCCGAACTGGAAAGCATTTCCGCCCGCGTTGAACCCATTCTCATTATCTTTCTCGGCATCCTGCTCACCATACTCGCCCTCGGCATTTTTCAGCCGCTGTGGGGCATGGGCAAAGTGGCAATCAAGCGCTAGCCGGGCAGCACCGGCACCATTCGGATTATTCATCAAGGAGGCAACATGAACAAAGCGCAACAAGGTTTCACCCTGATCGAGCTGGTGGTGGTCATCATCATCATCGGCATCCTTTCCGCCACCGCCCTGCCGCAGTTCATGGACATGGGAACCGATGCGCGCGTTGCTTCCCTGCGCGCCCTGCAAGGATCCATGGAGTCGGCCAACACCATGGTTTACTCCCGTGCCGTGACAACCAACCAGTTGGCTTTGAATCCGGGCAACGTCACTGTCAATGGCACGCCCCTCGCCACCCAATTCGGCTTCCTTCAGGGCGCCGCCAGTTTTGCCACCGTGATGAACCTCTCGGCGGAATATTCGGCGGTGGCCGGCGCCGTGCAACTCGTTGCCGCCCCGATTCCGGCAACCTGCGCGGTGACTTATACGCCCCCCGCAGCGGCCCGAACCAATCCGACCTACACCGTGGTTTCAGGCGGCTGCTAGGCGAGTCCGGCGATCCTGTCTCCTGCTTCTCGCACTGCCGCCATGACCCTGCCCGAGCGTGGCTTCACCTTGCTGGACATGGTGGTGGTCGTGGTCATCATCGGCATTCTCACCGCCATGGCCCTGCCCAATCTCGGCGTCCTGGTGGGCGCCCTGGACGACGACGGTTATGCCGAAGAGGTAATGAGCGCCTTGCGCTTTGCCCAGAAAACGGCAGTCGCCAGGGGAACGACCGTCTTTTTCGATGCCGCCGCCGATCCGCCGGTCTTCTGCCAGCTCACCCCCGGCGCCGCCTGCCTGGCTGCCAACTGCGCGGCGGGCGGTGGTCTCGCCTTTCCCGGCGGCTTGCAGCGCCCCGCTTCGGGGGCCGGCGTCACCGGTGGCCCCGTGTGCTTCACCAGCCTCGGCGCCTTGACTACCGCCCCGGCGGTAGCGGTGACGGCAGTGACCGTGGTCGACAGCGCCGGCAGGACAGTCCTCCCCATCGCCATCGACGGAGTGACCGGCTATGTGCGCTAGGCGTCAGACCGGGTTCAGCCTGATCGAACTGATCGTTGCCCTGGTCATTGCCGGCGGCGCCCTGGCCGGGATGTTGCAGGTCTATGGGCAGTTCGTCCAAAGCAGCAACACCCCGCTGATGCGCAAGCAGGCGCTGGCCGTTGCCGAATCGCTGCTCGAAGAAATCCAGCTCATGCCCTTCACCATCTGCGACCCGGACGATGCCAATGTCTGGGCGGCAGCCGGCGCGGCGGCATGCGCTACGCCGGCCGAAGCGATCGGCCCGGAGGTCGGCGAGACGCGCACCGGAACCCCGCGCTTCGACA
Organism: uncultured Rhodocyclaceae bacterium; assembly: GCA_964536245.1. Classification (GTDB taxonomy): domain Bacteria; phylum Pseudomonadota; class Gammaproteobacteria; order Burkholderiales; family Rhodocyclaceae; genus CAZHVZ01. The sequence continues at coordinate 6,125 of CAZHVZ010000054.1, read as the reverse complement.
ATGTCAATGATTACGATGGATGGGGGCTTGCCGACTACGTTGATTTTACCGGCGCCGCGCTCCCCGGTTATGGGGCGGCGGTCACCGTTGCCGCGGCCGCCCTGGGCACCATCACCGCCGCCACCGGCAATGCCCTGCTCATCACGGTAACCGTTATCCAGCCGGACGGCGAAACGGTCGTACTCCAGGGCTACCGTACCCGCCATAGTCCCAACTCGCCATGAAAGATCTGCGCTGCCAGGGGCTGACCCTGATTGAACTGCTCGTCGTCATGACCTTGATGGCGATTTTCGCCGGCTTTGTCGCGCTCTTCGCTCGTCAGCCCATTGACCTGTACCTGGCGGCCTCCCGCCGCACCGAGCTGGTCGATCTGGCCGACGGCGCCCTGCGCCGCATGGCCCGCGAAATCGCCCAGGCGCTGCCCAACAGCCTGCGGGTCAATGTGGTGGGCGGCGTCAGTTTCATCGAATTCGTCCCCATCGCCGGCGCCGGGCGCTTCAGCGGTCTGGCCGGAAGCTCTCTCGACCTCAGCGCGCCAGTCGGCGCTTTCAACGTTCTGGGTTTGAACGGCGCCATGGCGGTGGGCGATACGGTGGTTATCCACAATATGCCGCCCGGTGGTGCGGCGACGGAAGCCAATTTTTACCTCGGCACCAACACCGGGGTAGTTGCTGCCTATGCCGCGCCAACCCTGACCCTGACCGGAACCACCACCTTTCCGGATTCGTGGACCCGGCGCTTCTTTGTCATCGCCGCCCCGCCGGTCAGCTTTGTCTGCACGCCGGGCGCCGCCGGCGGAACCCTGACCCGGCACACCGGCTATGGCGTTTTTGCTGCCCAGCCGACCGCCGGCCTCGGTGCCGGCGCCATGTTGGCCACCCGGGTTACCGCCTGCACCTTTGCCTACGCCCCCGTCGTTTCGCAAAACAGCGGCCTGCTCAGCCTGACGCTGACCCTGAGCGCCGACGACGAGAGCATCACCCTAATGCATCAGATCCATGTTAACAATGCCCCCTGAAGCGCCGCGCTGCCAGTCCGGCTTTGCCCTCATTGCCGCCATGTTGCTGCTCCTGGTCATGACGCTTTTGTCGGTGCATCTCGGTCGCGTATCGTCCCGCCTCAACATGACCGGCGCCTACGACATGCAGAGCGCCCAGGCCGCGCAGGCCGCTCGGGCCGGTATCGAATGGGGAACTTTCCAGTCGCTTTCGGGGGCCGCCTGTGCCGCCGCAACCAACATCGGCTTTGCCGGCACCAGCCTGGGTGAATTCACCGCCACGGTCACCTGCATCGCCGCCGCCCCCGCCGTTGAAGACGGCGTCGGCATCAATGTGAACACCATTACCGCCGTCGCCTGCAACCAGCCCGCCGCCGGCGCCTGCCCCAACGGCGGGGCGGGAGATGGCTACGTGCAGCGTGAAATGACGACGGTCGTGACTTTTTAAAGGGAAAGATTCATGGCCAACCCCTTGCAGTTCCTGCTCCTTGCCCTGCTGCCGACGCTCGCACTGGCCGGCGGCAAGGGGCCGCCGCCGCCGCCCAGCAGCTATTACTATGAAGCGCACGAACCGGGACAGACGCATACCCGGATGTATACCAAGTTGGTGGGCGAACCCTTCAATATTGAAGTTTGGGTTCGCAGAGCGTCGGATCTTCAGGTGGAAACCGGGCTAAACGATAGTCGAACGGTCAAGGTTGCCTACTTCAGCACCGCTACCGCCGGCTGCCCATTGGGGAGTAGAACCGTTCTGGTGGAGGCGTTGACCGCCACGTTCGTGCAAGGCAAGACCACGGTCAGCCTGACCCTCCCCAGGGCGTTCAGGCAGTTGTGGTTAGGTTTTGATTACAACAACGGCGAAACCTACGGATGCACCCAGGATAGCTTCGCCGTCCGCCCGACCGGCTTTACCGTTCAGGCCAAGGACGGCGCCGCCGCGCTCACCTACTCGGGAGCCGAGGGCGTGCCGCGTTGGCCTGCCGGGGCCGATTTTTCCTTGTCGGTTACCGGAACGCCGGGCTATGACGGCACACCGATCGTCGATTACAGCCAGTTTAAGGACCTCAAAGGCAATGCGGCTCTAAATGACCGTCTGGTGAAAGTCAGCGACGTGGCTGTCGCCGACGCCACGACCGGCGAAGCACGCGGCACTTTGCAGTATCACGATGTCGGGGCTTTTTCGCTGAACTCTGGTGGCGTCAAGGACGAAGTTTTTACGACGGTTGACCATTACAACGACTGCGCGAAGGACAGTGCCAGCAACGTCAAGGATGGCAACGGGAAATACGGCTGCAATATCGCCAATCAATCGGCATCGGAGAATATGGGGCGATTTGTCCCCGATACCTATGCCCTCAGCGCTCCGACCGTCAGCACCACCTGCCCGGCTGTCTGCCCGGCTGGCGCCACCTGCCCCAATACCCCGGTGGCTCCCCCCGGAGCGGCCCAGTGCGGCGGTTCCACCAATTTCAGCTATCTCGGGCAAAGCAATATCCAGTTCGGCTACACCCTGACCGCCATGAGCCGGGCCAGCGTCAATCCGCTCAAGGCCAGCCAGCCCACTATCAGTTACGACAACGCCAGCCTGCCGAACTATCCCTTTGTCCGCAAGGTGCAGCTCGTCGCCGGGACGGTTAACCAGGACCTGAGCACCCGGTTGCCGGCCATTGCCGAGGGCTGGCGCACTCCCCAGTGGGTAAAGGGGGTGGGAACGGTGAACAATCTGGCCAGCAACGGGC
>CAZHVZ010000054.1:2276-3379 GCA_964536245.1 uncultured Rhodocyclaceae bacterium | reverse complement strand
ATTGCCCGCAGCATCAATGGCGCGACTCCGGCCGCCCCGGTGCCGAGCGCCCCGCAGGGCGGGGTCATGCTGGCCATCCGGGTCGACGACCCGGATGGCGCGCAAATCGGCGGGTTGGATTTTGCCCCCGGCGTCGCCAACTGTGCCGGCAGCGCAAGTTGCACACACCGGCAAATCAACTCCGCGCCGCTCTGCCTTCTCTACGGCCGCTTGCGGGTGCCCGACGCCTACAGCCCGAACAACAAGGCGCTCAATATTCCGGCCACCACCGAATACTGCGCGGCAGTTGGCGGCGGCCTGTGCTCCGGCTGGCAGCGCAACCTGCTCGATTCCTGCAGCGTTTTGGGTACGGCTTCGATGGGCTTTGGCAATTTTCTGCCAGTCGGGGCCGCCAGCGCCATCGGGAGCCCTCTCGCTTTCGGCAGAACTGCGGCGGCGACCGGCACGGCCAGGACCGGCAGCTTTGCCAGCGAATTCAATCCGGCTGATTTTTTGCTCCTGCCCGCGCCGGTTTCGAGTAATCCGCCCCGCTGGCGCGCCACGCTGACGGTCAACCTGTGCGCCGCCGGCATGCCTTCTTTCCTCCAACAGAACTGGAACGGTGGCGTCTGCGCCGCCGCCAACAACCCCGCCGGCACGGTCACTTTCGGTTCCTATCGCAGTAACCGGCAGGTCATCCTGCAGCGCGAGGTCTTCCGCTAATGACCGCCTGGCCGTTTTACCCAGAGTGTTCGACCATGCCTTCCGCGACCAAGGATCGTTCATGAATATTTTCGAAATAGCCCGGCAGACCATGCACAAGCGCTATGCCCTGGCCGATCATGGCTTGCTGCCCGTGTCTCGGGCGACGCCGTCTTTCTCCCGATTGCCGGCCCTGCATACGGGGTTTGTTCTCGTCTTCGGAGTCGGCGCCGGCTTTGCCCTTGCCGACTGGCTGCATGACAAGCCGTCGGACTTGGCCCCGGCGGCCCTGGTGTCGCCGTGGGTCGATGCGGGCCTGTCACCGTCCGCCGTACTGGCCGCCCAGGCCTTTCGCCGGGCGTCAGGTCTTTATCAGTCGGAGGTTCCCGCAGGGGTGATCCGGACGGGCGTGCTGCGTCTGT
>CAZHVZ010000054.1:0-2266 GCA_964536245.1 uncultured Rhodocyclaceae bacterium | reverse complement strand
GGCCCTGGTCTCGGCCTTGCAGGCGTCCGATAGCGCCAGGCCTCGGCCCGCCGCTTCGGACGCTTCTTCCGACGAAGACACGACACTTTTTCTGCGGCCCGCCGAAACGCTTGCCGTCGCCGCCCCCGTCGGGCATGCCGAGGCTGCTCAAACAACGCGGGCGGCTGGCGAAACGGCCAATGTCATTGCCGGCCTGCTGCCGCCGCCGGCTCCCGCCGTCCTCAGCAAAATCGACCGGGTGCCGCTCTCCGGGCCGCTTGCCCGACGGGTTGCCGATAAGGCCGAACAGCTATACCAGGAGGCGACGCAGAGTTTGTCGCAAGGCCAGGTTGAGGTCGCCGTCGGCGGCTTGCAGGCGATCCTCAAGGAAGCGCCGGGGCATGTTCCGGCCCGCCAGCTGCTGGTCAAGGTGCTGCTTGAGAATTGGCAAGTCGAGGCGGCCGAGCGTGTCCTGCGCGAAGGTTTGGCGGAACATCCGGGAGATACGGCGTGGATTGCCGCCCTGGCCCGTTTGCAGGTCGACCGCAGCGATGCCGAAGAGGCTTGGCGAACTCTGCAACCCGGCCTCAAGGCAGCGGGTGGCCAAGCCGACTTCCGGGCGCTGGCGGCCAATGTCCTGCAACGCCTGAACCGCAACCGGGAGGCGCTGGGGCATTTTGAAGCAGCCGTCCAGCTCGCCCCGGAGGAAGGGCGCTGGTGGGTCGGGCTGGGTTTGTGCCAGGAAACAGAAGGTCTGGTCGAGGAGGCCAAAAAGTCCTGGCAGCGGGCCAAGGCCTCCGGGGTGTTAAATCCGGAGCTATCGGCTTTTGTTGATAGCCGCTTGCGGGACTGACAGCGCGCTCAAATTACCGGGGTGCGCTGGATGCTTGCCGGGCCATGCGGCACGGGGAATGTGGCGCATAGCTCAGGAATTGGGCGTCGGCTAGACTTTGCCTCTCCTTTTTTCCGTGCGGCACGCTTTCATTGTTGCTCACAAGGTCACCGCTGATCTCCATGCTCCGCCTAGCGTTATCCGTTGAATTTGTCGAAAACACGGCCAGGCTAAACCTCGTCAGGACGGGAGCGCTTGCTTGAGGGCCGCGCCGCTTTTTATCGCCATGATCGCTCTGCTGCTGGTTACGGCTATTCTCGGCAGCGTTTTTGTCTATCAAAATTCCGAGGAGAAGGCTCCTGAGCCGCCTCCCCCCCCGGCCCCCGTCAGGTTGATGCACATTCCTTTTTCCCATAGCAGCAGTACCCAATTCAAGCCGCCGGCGGAAATGGTGCCGATTCTTCTTCTGGCGGCCAATAGCGCAAAAAACATCGTCATCCGGGGACGCACCGACCTTGACAAAGAGTGCGAATTTGGCCGCGAGCTGGCTTTGCGGCGCGCCTTGGCGGCGCGTGACTTTCTGACTGCCATGGGGGTTCCGCCGTCGAAAATACGGCTGAGCTATTTGTCCGCCGGTGGGTACTTGGCGGACAATAGCACTCCGGAAGGTCAGGCTATTAATCGGCGGGTTGATATCGAATTCCTGAGGGACAAATAGTTGCGCTCAATCCACCTCCAAATCCAACCAGATTGGCGCTGGCATTGCCGGCTGCTTGAAAGGAATTCCCCATGAAAGAACTCTATGCGGAACTGAAAGCCGAACTTCAGGACAGGTTCAGGACTCCCGTCACAGATATTACGTACGAGACTTCTCTGAAAGATTTGGGGTTGGACTCGTTGGCCCTGCTTGACCTGCTTTTCGGTCTGGAAGAGAAATATGGCGTCGAAGTGGATATGAATGCTGCCGAGTTGAACACCGTCGGCGATGTTTTGCGCCTCTTCGAGGCTGCCATCGCTGCGCGTCCGTCGGCTGGCAACGGGCCGGCATGAGTCCCCTGCGTCGCGTGGCGATTACCGGAATGGGGGTTTTTTCCCCCTGCGGTAACGATGTCGGGACTTTTTTTGCCAATCTGCTGGCCGGGAATTCCGGCATTGATTATTTGCCCTCTCCCTTGCGGGAGCAGCTTCCCTTTCCGGCCGGCGCCGTGAAAGACTTTGATCCCGGTGCGGTCGACCTGGGCTGCGATCCGGCCCTCCTTGACCGCTGCACCCAATTGGCCATTGCCGCCGCCCTGGAGGCCAGCGCCGATGCCCGCTGGGGCGCCGCAGATTATGACGCTGACCGGCTCGGCATCTACTTCGGAACCGGCATGGGAGCCTCCAATTCGATCGAGTCCTCTTACCGGGACTACTACGTTCATCACAAGAACCGGCTTCATCCGCTGACCGTTCTCA
>CAZHVZ010000053.1:0-22594 GCA_964536245.1 uncultured Rhodocyclaceae bacterium | reverse complement strand
CGCCTGCGGGCCATCATGGACAAGCTCAAAATGCCGGAAGGCGAGGCGATTGAACACCCCCTCGTCACCCGTTCCCTGGAGTCCGCCCAGCGCAAGGTAGAAGCCCGCAACTTCGATATCCGCAAGCAGCTGCTGGAATACGACGATGTGGCCAACGACCAGCGCAAGGTCATTTACCAGCAGCGCAACGAGTTGCTGGAAACCGATGACATCACCGAAACCATCGTCGCCATGCGGCATGGCGTGATCGCCGAAATTTTCCGCACCTATGTTCCCGCCGAGTCCGTCGAGGAGCAGTGGGATATTCCTGGGCTGGAGCGGGCGCTTGTTTCCGAGTTGCAGATCCAGGCGCCGGTTGGCGACTGGTTCAAAAACGAGCCAACCCTGAGTGACGACGAGCTGCTCTCCCGTATCGTGCATGAGGCCGATTCCGCCTACCAGGCCAAGGTTGAGCTGGTCGGTGCCGAAACCTTCCACCAGTTCGAGCGCAATGTCATGCTGCAAAGCCTGGATAGCCACTGGCGCGAACATCTGGCAGCACTCGATCATCTGCGTCAGGGCATTCACCTGCGCGGCTACGCCCAGAAGAATCCGAAGCAGGAATACAAGCGGGAAGCCTTCGAGCTGTTCGAGGGCTTGCTGGACCTGGTGCGCAAGGAAGTGACCCGGGTCGTGTTTACCGTGCAGATTCGCTCCCAGGAAGATGTCGAGGAAACGGCTCCGCATTCCGAAGTACAGAATGTGCAGTACCACCACGCCGATTTTGACGAAGTGCTGGCCGAGGTGGAAGGGGAGCGTGCGCCTCCGCCGGTGGCTCCGAGCGGGCCGAAAATTGGCCGGAATGACCCCTGCCCGTGTGGTAGCGGCAAGAAGTATAAGCAATGCCACGGCAAACTGTCGTAGGTGCTCGCTCGCCATACCGTCGTTGCCTGCTCCGCCCGGCTCCTTGCCGTAGATAACTACTGTCTGCGTCGCCGGGCGGCTTGGCGCCTAGGTCTGGCTTCGCTTTTAACCATGAGGTGAAGCCATGCCCGTCAATTACTCTACCCCCTCCGCTGACCAGCTTTTCCCCATTGCCGGCGTGCGCCTGGGCGTCGCCGAGGCGGAAATCCGCAAGAAAAACCGCCGCGACCTGACCCTCATCGTCCTTGACGCAGGGTGCACGGTGGCCGGGGTCTTTACCCAGAACCGCTTTTGCGCCGCCCCGGTGCAGATCTGCCGCAAGCACCTTGCCGCCGGGACTGAAATCCGGGCGTTGGTGATCAACACCGGCATCGCCAATGCCGGTACCGGTGAGCGCGGTTTGCAGGCCGCCATGCAGAGCTGTGCCACAGTGGCCGGTCGTCTTGGCCTGGAGGAGGATCGCCAGGTGCTGCCGTTCTCCACCGGGGTCATTCTCGAACACCTGCCGGTGGAACGCATCGCGGCCGCGCTCCCTGCTGCCATGGCCGACCTCAGGGCCGATAACTGGCACGCCGCAGCACACGCCATCATGACGACCGACACCCTGGCCAAGGCCGCCTCCCGGCGTCTGGTGGTGGACGGAAAAACGGTCACCCTTACCGGCATGTCCAAGGGTGCCGGCATGATCAGGCCCAACATGGCGACCATGCTCGGCTTTCTCGCCACCGATGCCGGCATCGCCCAGCCCCTGCTGGATGCCCTGGTCAAGGAAGCCGCTGACCATTCCTTCAACTGCATTACCGTGGATGGTGACACCTCGACCAACGATTCTTTCGTGATGGTGGCCAGCGGCCAGTCCGGCGTCCGCTTTTCGAGCGGCAGGGAGTCCGGCTGGAGCGAGGTCAAGGCAGCCATCATCGCCCTGGCGGTGGAATTGGCCCAGGCCATTGTGCGGGATGGGGAAGGCGCCACCAAGTTCATCACCATCGCCGTCGAAGGTGGCAAGGATGCCGAGGAGTGCCGCAAGGTGGGCTATGCCATCGGCCATTCACCGCTGACGAAAACGGCGTTTTTTGCTTCCGACCCCAACCTTGGCCGTATTCTGGCAGCGGTCGGTTATGCCGGCATCCCCGATCTCGATGTGGATGGCGTCAAGGTCTGGCTGGCCAGTGGCGAAAACTGCGTGCTGGTCGCCGAAAAGGGCGGGCGTGCCGCTGCCTACCGCGAGGAAGACGGCGCCCGGGTGATGGCCCAGGCAGAAATCACCGTGCGGGTGAACCTGGGGCGGGGCGAGGCCGAGGCTGTGGTGTATACCTGCGATCTGTCCTACGACTACGTCAAGATCAACGCCGATTACCGTTCGTGATCGGGGCCGTCGGCCGGGCCTTGTCCCGCTGACTGTTCCGGCGCACCATCTCCCGCATCAGGGCCGTGAATTGTTCCGCCAGCTGGCGGCGCAGGAAATTGACTCCCAGGCTGGAGGGCATCCAGCGGTCGGGAATCATTTCCAGGGAATAGTCGATGCGGGTTCCCGTTGCACTTTTCTGTATGCGGGTTTCGCTGACCATCTTCTTGGTGCTGCCGGAAATGGCTTGGGAAATCAGGCGGCCATCCGGGCGCATTTCAACCCGGCGCTCGGATTCGAAGCGGAAAGAGAAAGGCCCGAAACCTGCCTTGCCGCGCTGGGCGATGTAGACGACGCCGTTTTCCCGTGAAGTCTCCCGGCTGCTGTCCAGGTCGGGAATGAAATCCGCCATGTGGTTGAAGTCGGTGAGCACTTCCCAGGCGACTCCCGGCGGCACCGGAACCTCGATGCTCAGTTTTCCGGTGTAGGTTTCCTCGGCATAGACCACGGCAACGTCGTCGTCATCGAGGGGGGCGATTTCAGGGCTTGCCGCCCAGCCGGCGGAAGGGAGAAGGCAGCAAAAGAGGAAGCCCAGCACGGTGCGTCGTTTCATGCCGTGGTTTTATACCGCTTTCTGAACGGAGGGAAAAATCTTCCTGCCCGTGCGTTAAGATGCCGCTTTCCTCTGCGTAACAGGAGTCACGATGGCCGAAGTCCGGCAGGATTTGCCCCGCACCATGCTGGTGATTCTTTGCATTCTGCTGCTCATCGCTTCTTCCCTGTGGATTTTGCGCCCCTTTCTGGCGGCTGCGCTCTGGGCCACCATGATCGTTGTCGCCACCTGGCCCCTGTTCAAGTCCCTGGAGGGCCGCCTCGGCGGCAATCGCCGGCTGGCTGTCGGCGCCATGACGATAGCCATGCTCCTTCTCCTGGTTGTTCCCTTCTGGCTGGCCGTCGACATTCTCGTCGATAATGCCGAAAGCATCGCCGGCCTGGCGCGGCGCCTGGCGGCATCCGGCTTGCCGCAACCGCCCGACTGGGTGGCCGGTCTGCCCGTGATCGGCGGCAAGCTGGCCGAGTTCTGGGGGCAATGGGCCGATGCCGGCCCCTCTGGATTGCTGGCCAAAGTCGAGCCCTATGCGGCGCAGTACGGAAAGTGGGTGCTTGCTCAAGTCGGCGGGTTGGGCTTCATGCTGATGCAATTCCTCTTGATTGTGGCGCTCTCGGCGATCCTTTACGCCAGCGGAGAAAGCGGAGCCTCCAGCGTACTTCGCCTGGGCCGCAGGCTGGCCGGCGAACGCGGTGAGAACGCCATCATCCTGGCGGGGCAAGCCATTCGCGGCGTGGCCCTGGGCGTCGGCGTGACCGCCATCGTGCAGACGGTTCTTGGCGGTATTGGCCTGGCCGTCGCCGGGCTGCCCTTTGCTTCGCTGCTTTCTGCCGTCATGCTCATGCTGTGCATCGCCCAGATCGGCCCGTCGCTCATTCTCTTCCCGGCGGTGGGCTGGCTGTTCTGGACGGGCGATACCGGCTGGGGCATTTTCCTGCTGGTGTGGAGCCTGATTGTCGTCACCCTGGATAATTTCTTGCGCCCGGTTCTCATCCGCAAGGGGGCCGATCTGCCCCTGCTCCTCATTTTTGCCGGCGTTATCGGCGGCATGCTCGGTTTCGGGCTGGTCGGAATTTTCGTCGGCCCGGTGGTGCTGGCCGTCACCTATACCTTGCTCGAAGCCTGGGTGGCCGATGCCCTGGGCAAGGCCGAGGCGGAGTGAACGGCCTCAAGGGCCGCCCAGTTGCCGCGCCAGCCGCCGAATCTGGCGAGCGGTGAAGAAGTTGGGCAGGAGGCGCCACAGGGCAATGGCCAGGCCGCCCAGCAGCAAGGGGTAAAACAGGCGTTCGTTGAAGACCAGCGGCACAAGGAACAGGGCCAGCCCGAAGCTGGCAAGCACCTGCTGATCGAACCAGCCGCGATTGACCGCCCGCCGTTCCACCAGCTCGTCCACCAGCCGGATCAGGCGGCTGGCTATCGGCTCGTAACGGCCCATCAGGCTGCGCAGCTGGAGGAAGGGGGCATCGCTGCGGCCGAGGCCGCGTATCCGGGCGTAGAGGCCGAAATAATCGTCCAGCGCCTGGCGCAGGGCGGCGCACGTGTCGGTGGTGAGCAGGACGGTGTCGGCGTGGCCGCGCAGGGTAGCGATGGCCAGGCGGGCCTGGGCTTCCAGTTCGCGCATTTGGCCGGCTTCGGCATCCGCTGCCTGTTGCCGTTTGCCAGCTTCCTTGCCGGCAGCTTTCTTCAGTTCCGGCAGCAGGGCGTCAAGAGCCAGCAGTTCATGGGAGGCCATTTCTGCCGGGCTGCCCAGCTCCGCAGCCCAGGGCAAGGCCAGGCCGAGATGGGCCAGTTCGGCCTGCAGGCGCTGGCGCAGGCGGCCGGCCCAGGCTTCGTCGTAGGCCAGGGCGAGGAGGCGGGGGTGCAGTTGGTGGGGCGATGGCCGCAGCGGGCCGTTCCGGCCATACATCACGTCGTCGAAGAGAACCACGTGCTCGGGGCCCGGCTTGTCGGCCTCCCGCAGGCGTTCGAGCAGCGTTTTCCAGGCGGCGTTGAAACGTCCCAGTTCGTCGTGCCAGCGCTGCACGAGATCGGCCGCTTCCGGGTTGCCGGCGGCGGCGTAGGCTTCCATGACCCGCTGCTGGAACACCTCGTCCAGCCAGGCGGCGGCTTCCGCCTCGCCGCGCAAGGCGCGGTCGGCATGGCGCAGGATGCTGCCGAGGTCGGCGGCAGCCCCTTTCCACACCGGCGGCAGGCCGGGGGCGAGGTCGAGCATCAGGCGCAGCAGGCGGATGTCGGCGGGCAACTGGCGGTCGAACTTGAGGTCGATCATCAGCCGCACCAGGTTCTGGTCCTTCAGTTCGTCGCGGAACCAGGCCATGAGCAGGCCGTTGTCGAGATCGGCGACGCCCTTGTCCCAATGGCGGGTCAGGGCCACGGCCAGCTGTTCGGGGGTGGCGCATTCCTCGTTACCCAGGCGGTAGGGGCGGTGGCTGCTGACAGCTTGTTCGGAGGCCGGCTCGGCCAGGGTGGCGTCACCGGCCAGCCAGCGGCCTACTTCCCCGGCGCCCCAGCGGGCTTTCGGGTCGCGCAGCAGCAGGCCGCGCAGCAGCTTTTTCAGGGCCGGGTCGGCGACGGCGGCGAGGTCGATAGAGCGCGTTGCCAGCCGGTGCAGGATGACGGCATCGGACAGGCCGGCAAAGGGATGCTGGCCGAGCGCAGCTTCCAGCAGGATCATGCCCAGGGACCAGTAATCGGTCTTGCCGCTGATGACGCCGGACAAGCTTTCCGGCGAACCGTAGGCCAGGGTGCGGGCCATGCCGGTGAAGCGAAGGCTGGCGTCCTGCAACGAGGCGATGCCAAAATCGGCGAGCACCAGGTCGAGGGGTTCGGTTTGGCGGACGAGGATGTTCTCCGGCTTCAGGTCGCGGTGGGTGAGGCCGGCTTCATGCACGGCGGCGATGGCGGCGGCCAGTTCCTCGATGATATGGTGCAATGCCTGGGTGTTCGGCGGGCCAACCGCCAGCAGCTGGCGCAGCGAACCCTGGCGGCAGAACTCCATGCGCTCGAAGGCGAAACCGTCGGAAACGCCGGACTCCAGCATCTCGACACAATGGGCCCGGGGAATGCGGCGCAGGCGCTCCTGTACCTCCGGCTTGGGATGGATGCCGTGGCGGTAGATCTTGGCGATGCTCTGTTCGCCGCCCGCCAGCGGCTCCACCACCAGCAGTTCCGCCTCGGCGCCCGAGGCCGGCAGGGCGCGGACAATGCGAAAGCGCTGGCGCAGGGCGCCGGGCAGGGCGAGGAGGGTGGTGCCGCCTGCTTGCGGGCCGGCGGCGGTCAGCCCGTCGCCTTCTTCGCCAGCCAGTAGCGGGCGGTCGCAGTACAGGCAGCGCGGGCTGCCCGGCGGGTTGGGCTGGCCGCAATCAGCGTGGGGGCAGGTGATCGGTTGCGGGGCGGACGGTGATGCAGGCGGTGCTTCCGGCTGGAGAGCGATGGTTGCGGCGGGCGGCAGCGATGCTTCGGAGCCGGGGCTTGCAGCGGCTGCCTCGGCCAGCGCCACGCGGGCGATGATATCAACGCCGGAAAGCAGCGCCCCGCAAGCGCAGCGCAGCGTCTCCGGCGAATTCTCCGTCCCGCAGGTGGGGCACAGGCGCAGGTAGTCAGCGCTCACCTAGGAACTCCATGAGGCATCGGCAAAACCCAGTCCGCGTTCCTTGCACAGCGCCTCCAGCGCCTGCATGTCGCCCCGCTCCGGAATGCCCGCCGCCCACACCCGCCGGCCATCGACGCTGACCTGGATGCGCTTGCCGAAAGCCGCCGCCGGGGCGTCGACGAACTCGGCATAGCGCTGCCGGCCCCGCTCCGACAGCAGTTCCAGCGGCTGGTTGGCTGAACCGCGCCAGAGGTGGGCGAGGGGCAGCGTATCCACGTAAGGCTCGGGAATCAGCGCATCGAGCCGGTCCAGCAGGCGCGGGTGGCGTTTTTGCAAGGTGGTCAGCGGGTAGCCGCTGTAGCAGAGAATATCGAAATCCAGCCCGGCGGTTGTTCGCCAATGGTCGAGGCCGTCGAGCAGCGCCGCCAGCGCCTTGGGCTGGTCAAACGGCTCACCGCCGCTGAGGGTGACGCCATCCAGCTGGCCGCCGCTGCTTTCCCGGCACCAGGCCAGCAGCCGCGCCACGCTCATCTCCCGCTCCGGATCGCCGGCCCAGGTGTCCTTCGACACGCAGCCCGGACAATGGATTCTGCACCCCTGTACCCAGATGCCGACCCGCCGGCCGGGGCCGAGGACGGTGACGGGGTAGTGGGCTTTGTTGATGGATATTTTCACGGGGAGCGGTTTGGTCTGGGGGAAATGGGATGCTATTGATGAGTGCGTGCTATCGCCATTCAATATCAGCTGCACTAATCAATTCGGAATTTATACTTGAGCCACCCATAACATGCAGGCCGCAATGATCAGTAACCACAAATAAATGCGCTTTGGCACTTGAATTGGCCAAAATAGCAGCCACCAAAGGGCTGCAAGAATAATTTTGGATATCGATTGACGCATTCCACGAATTTTTTCCCACCAGCCATGTTCCTGCTCGAAATGGCAAAACGCGGGGCTACTCCAGAACCACATCAAAATGCACCACCAAACGAGGAGACTGGCTAGAACTGCTGACGGCAGGCTTAGGTTAAATCCAATCGAGCCGGTCATTGCCAGGAAAATAACGAACCCTGCTACCCCGTAGAACACGATGTTTGTCAGTCTCTGAGATTTCAGAGCTGGAGCATCGCACCGTGTTGGATCTTGAGGCTGATCGTGAGGTTCGGTCATTGCTTTGGCTTGAAAGAAAGAATGGGGGCAGGCAGGGAAAATTGTGGCATTTTGGGGGTATTTTGGGGACAGACCACGGTAATCGTTCATCAAGCCGCCGGATCATCTCGCCGCTGATGCCAAAAGTGGGAAACAGGGGGCAGACCACAGTAACGCTTACATAAAATCTTTCAGCGGTACCGATTCGTCGTAGAGTGTTTCCGGCGCTATGTCGATTTCTCCCGGCCAGACGACGGTGCCGCAGTCCACGCGCACCTTTTCGAAGACTGCTGGAGCAGCCACGCGATTCCAGGGCTTCATGGCAAGCAATGGGCGCATGTCGAACCGGCGCCGCTCGCCATTTTTGAATTCGAGATCAAGTTGAAATTCGGGTGCGGTATGGACTGAAATGACGTCAATCAGCATGTTGGCCTCACTGCAAGGGAGCGATGCGGAACGGTTCGTCGCCATTGACCGCGAGTTCCCAATCGACGAACAACTCCTCCTTGTGAATCTCGATCCAGGCTTGCACCATTTTGAGCTGTTTGGGCGGTAGGGTTCCATCCAGAACGACCCCGTCATCAATGGAAATCGCTGCCGCTTGATCTTGGTAACGGACGTGAATGTGCGGAAGATGGTGGCGTTTGTTGTCTCGAAAATACATCAAGACAAGAATCCCGTAGAACATGCTGATGGTGGGCATGGAAAACCTTTGGCAAAAGTAACTGCGGAAAATGGGGCTAGATGATTCTCAGACCACGATAATACCCATCAACTCGGCAGATCATCTCGCCGCTGATGCCAAAAGTGGTGAATCCAGATGCTTTCCGGCCGCTCTTCAAAAATAATGGTGTAGCTGGTTTTGTCCGCCGGGCATTCCCGCGTTCCAGCGACTGCGCCGGGGCGGTAGAGGCCGGGTTGTTTGGCGATCAGGGCAAGCGCCTTGTCGAGCCGGGATTTGACCTGGCGGGCAGCGTAGGGGCTGCTGTACTCCTTGATATACCGGAGAGCTTCGAGGTATTGAGCCGCTGCTTCTGGCGATAGCTCAAGCGGCTTTTTTATGGCTCTTGCCATGTTTCAGCAGGGTGGCGGCTTGGGCCAGGACGGTTTCGAGGGGGACGCCCTTGCCAGCGGCCAGGGATTTTCTGGATTTGGTCACAGCCTTGACGGATTCTTCCGTCCGCTCGATACCGTCGCGCAGGATGAACTTCATGATCTGGGCCGGAGTGCGGTCGGCTTCGGCAGCGATCCGCTCGATGCGCTTGATGACGTTGGGTGGGAGAATATCGGCGGCGGTCATGGTGATCCCCTGGGGAGCGATTGAGAAATATTACCACTGACGAAAGGTGCAGAAGCTTGCTGATATTCGAACTTCATCCCAGCACCACCTCCACCGTCACCACCTTCTCCTCCTCCTGCAACCCGGTCACCGTCGCCGTGCTCTTTCCTTCCAGGTCAAGCGCGAACAGCGCCCGTGACAGCGGGTTGATGAAATCCGCTTCCAGCTGGTTGCCGATGCCGCGCCCGCCGTTGGAGAGGTCGCGCAGGCAGCGGGTGAGCAGGGTCTGGCGTACTTCGGCGGTCATTTTCAGGCGCAGGCCGAATTCTTCCTGCAGGCGGCGGGCGATGTTGGTGAGCATGCCGTTGAAAATCTGTTCGCCCACTTCCGGGGTGATGAAGTTGAAGACGACGATGTTGTCGCCGATGCGGTTGAGGATTTCCGGGCGCGAGAGGCGGAATTTGAAGTAGTCGCCGATGGCTTCCCGCACCCGGCTTTCCACCACCTCGTAGTCGTCGCCGGGGCGCACGTTCTGCATGCGGCGGCCGTGTTCGTCCTCGACATAGATGCCGAGGTTGGAGGTGAACACCAGGATGGTTTCCGAGAAGTAGGCGGTGTCGCCCCGGCCATCGGTGAGGCGGCCGTCTTCGAGGATTTGCAGGAATTTGTCGAGGATGCGCGGGTGGGCCTTTTCGATTTCGTCGAAGAGGATCACCGAGAAGGGCTTTTCGCGCACCGCGTTGGTCAGTTCGCCGCCGGCGTCGAAGCCAATGTAGCCCGGCGGGGCGCCGAGCAGGCGGGCGCTGGAATGCTCCTCGGCGAATTCGCTCATGTCGAAGCGGATGTAGGCGCGCTCGTCGCCGAAGACAAGCTGGGTCAGGGTCTTGGCCAGTTCGGTCTTGCCGACGCCGGTGGGGCCGGCGAAGAAGAGCACGCCCCGGGGCCGGCTGCCGCCGCTCCTGGCCTGAGCGCCGGTGAGGCCCATCACCGAGCGCTTGAGAATGTCCAGGGTCTTGACCACGGCGGCGTTCTGGCCCTTGACCCGGTCGCCGATGAAGGGGGCGCCGCTGCGGATTTTTTCCCGCAGGTAGTCCTTGCGCCACGGGTTGTCGAGGGCGCCCACCTTGTAGCAGCGCACTGCGTCATCGATGGCGGCAATGCCCAGGCCCTGGCGGCTGGCCAGCTCGGCAATGTCGGAGAGGGCGGTGAGGGGCATGCCTTCGGTGCCGTCGGTGAAGGTTTTGACAAAGGTCTGGCGTTCCCCCTCCCCGGCTCCGCTGAAGCCGGCGAAGAGGGGGGCGAGCAGGTGGCCGGCGGCCTGGCGGGTTTCGTAATCGGGCTTGGCGATGACCAGGCTGGCCACCCGCTCGCTGTCCAGCGTGAACCAGGAGGGCAGATCCTGCGCCCGGTTCACCAGCCAGAGAATGGGGTTGAAGGCGGGCAGGCCGCCAACCTCCTTGGGTACGATGGGGGCGGCGTGCAGCGACAGTTTTTCGGCGGCGACGAAGAAGCGGTGCTCACCTTCGCCCAGGTGGTCCGGCTGGCGGGTGAGGCGCGAGGCGAAATCGAGCAGCAGGGCGCAGCGGGCTTCGCGCTGGGCGGTAAGGTTCTTCATCAAATTGGCCAGGCTTTCCAGGCTGACCATCTGGCTGCCGCTGCCCAGTTTGAGGTCGAACAGGCGCTCGGCCAGTTCGCGCTGCACCGGCTCGTTGGGATAGACGCGCAGGCCGTCGGCCGGGTCGAAAACGAGCAGGCAGCGCACCCCCTGGCCGCGCAGCGATTCCCACAGGCAGCGCTGGAGCGGCACCAGAGCCGGGCCAGCGGGCAGTGGGGTGAGGAAGCTGTCGCGGATATTGCCGGAAATGACGAATTGCGAACGGATGGGCAGTAGGCGTTCGCAGTCGCGAATCCAGCGCGGGGCGGTGAAGGTCGGGGCAGCGGTGGGGCTGAGATCAGTTGGTGAACTCATCGGATTTCCTTGTACAGCGGGGCGGCGCTAGGGCGGTCGGTTTCCTCGGCAGCCAGGCGAGGCAGTTTGGCGCGGTCCACCAGCTGCACCGGCAATTCGCCGGCCTCCAAACGCCGCGTCACGTTCAACTTCAGGCCGCGCGCCGTCAGCGCCTTGAGTAGGCTGGGGAATTCGGCGCACCAGCGGTCTTCGGCCAGGTGGTCGAGGACGCTGCGCTCGTTGTTGCCGGCATCCACCGCCCGGACGACGTTGAAATTGATGCTGCCGGCCTGGGCGTCGAGGCGCAGGCGCACCTGGTAGTCGCCCCAGCCGGGCCGGGCAAAGTGCACCACGCCGCCGTCCACAAACAGGGTGTCGGAAAATTCCTCCACCGCGTAACCGAGATCCTTTAGTGACTGGCGCAGGATGACGGCGCTCGCTTCCTCGACGGCGCGTTCCTGGAAGCGCTGGATGGCGCGGCGCAGTTCCACTTCCAGCAGTTCGCGGCGTTCGCCGCTGGCGGCATCGAGTTCGGCGGCGAGGTCTTCGATTTCCTGCGGCAGCGGGCCGAGGCCGGCCAGGCGGGCGATGAGCCGGGCGCTGGCGGCGGGGGAAAGCGGGACGGGAGCCGCGCTGGACGCAGCAATTTCCAAGCCGCCGAGTTCCGGCACTGCCTGCTGCCCCAGGCTGTCGGCCAGGGCAAGTTCCAGGGTGGCGCACAGGGCTTGCAGGCCGTTGATGTAATCGGCCAGGGCCAGCGGATCGGCATCGGCTGGGCGGGCGGGTTGTCCGCTCAACAGGCTGTCGGCCAAGCCGAGAGGGGCGGCCAGGGCGCACAGCTGGGCGTAGCGTTGTTCGCCGGCGGCGGCCCGTTCGGCCAGCGCCGCCTGCCCCTGCTGGCTGGCCGCCGCCTGGGCGGCGCGGCGGTCGGCCTGGTCCGTCTGATGGGAGGCGTGTAGTGCGGCGGCCTGGCGGTAGCCTTCGCGTACCGCTTCGGCAGCGCGGATGGTAGCAGCGGCGATGATGGCGGTAGCCGGTTCGGCGGTGAAAATGACGGTGGTCGGGCCGCTCATGATGGCATCAGCTTGGGGCAGGGCGTGGGAATGCCCCATTGTGCAGCAAGTCGCCGCCTTTGTGCGCGCCTAAGCCTGGCGGGTCAGGCGGATATGGCGGAACCAGCCGCCGGCCAGCGCCGTCCGGTCGTGCTCGACCTGCAACTGCGGGGCGTGGGCCAGGGTGTCCTCGAAGACCACGTCGAGGCGGGTGGCAATGCGCCGCATGAAGAAATTGGCCAGGCGGCGCAGAGGGGCATTCTGGCCGGGGCGCAAAAATTTGTCGAAAACCAGCACCGTGCCGCCGGGGCGGACGACGCGGGCGATTTCGGCCAGGCAGCGGGGCGGGTCGGGAACTACCGCCAGGATGAGATGGAGCACGGCGGCGTCGAAACTGGCGTCGGCAAAGGGCAGGCGCTGGGCGTCGCCCTGCACCGGTTGAAAGTCCATGCCGCCGACTCGGGGCAGGGCGCGGCGCAGCATGGCATGGGTCAGGTCGAGGCCCACATAATGGTGCTGGGACGGCAGGTAGGGCAGGTCCAGCCCGGTGCCGACGCCGGTGAGCAGGACGCGGCCCGGCTCGGCCGGCAGATGGCCCAGGCTGTGGCGGCGGGCATCGCGGAAGGCAGCGCCGACGGCGGCGTCGTAAAATGGCGCGATGAAGGTATAGCTGTGCTTGAGGCTCATCGCCGGGGCCGCCGCCTCAATGCAGAACGCGGGGAATGGCCAGGGTGAATTCCGGGATCGTGGCATCGAATTGCATACCGTCCTCGCCGGTCATCTGGTAAGTGCCTTTCATGGTTCCGACGGGTGTCGCCAGAACGCATCCGCTGGTATATTCAAAGGATTCGCCGGGTTTGAGCAGCGGCTGCTGGCCGACGACGCCGAGGCCGCGCACTTCCTGCTCCTCGTTGTTGCCGTCGGTAATGATCCAGTGCCGGGAAATGAGCTGGGCCGGAACACTGCCCACATTGCGGATGGTGATGGTGTAGGCAAAAACATAGCGCCCGTTGTCCGGGGCCGACTGGTCGGCCAGGAACTGCGGGGAGGTGTGCACATCGATCAGGTATTTTTTCTCTTCGGCCATGGTGTCGTGGAGAGTTCGGAAAATTGTTATTTGGAGGCCAGCATGTCTGCCAGGAATTTTGTCATTGCACCCAGTCTATTGTCCGCCAACTTTGCCAGGCTGGGCGAAGAAGTGAACAACGTCATCGCCTCGGGAGCCGACTGGATTCACTTTGACGTGATGGACAACCATTATGTTCCCAACCTGACCATCGGGCCCTTGGTCTGCGAGGCCATCCGCCCATGCACCACGGCACCCATCGACGTGCACCTGATGGTCAAGCCGGTGGATCGCATCGTTCCCGACTTCGCCAAAGCCGGCGCCAATATCATCACCTTCCACCCGGAAGCCTCCGAGCACATCGACCGCACGCTCGGCCTGATCCGCGACCAGGGCTGCCAGGCCGGTCTCGTTTTCAACCCGGCCACGCCCCTCGATTTCATGGACTACGTCATGGACAAGCTCGACGTGGTGCTGCTGATGAGCGTCAACCCCGGCTTCGGCGGCCAGAAATTCATTCCGGCAACCCTGGCCAAGGCGCGCCAGGCGCGGGCCAAAATCGATGCCTACGAGCAGGAAAGCGGGCGCCGCATCCGTCTGGAAATCGACGGCGGGGTGAATACGGCCAATATCGCCGAAATCGCTCGCGCCGGAGTGGACAGCTTTGTCGCCGGCTCGGCCGTTTTTGGCGCCGGCAAGGATGGCGACCCCCAGCGCTACAACTCGATCATCGGCGCATTGCGCGGCGAACTGGCCAGGGTTTGAGCGACGCAGGCCGGAGCCTTGCCTGAAAACATAATTTTGTTTCCGAGATGAAGACGATGAAACTCTTTCCGATATGCAGTCGATTCTTCGCTACATTCCTCTGCCTGTTTGTTTGCGGCCTTGGCGGGGTCCATGCCGCCGGCCCGGACTGCAATCGTTCTTTCACTCTCGGGCTGCATGACCATGGGCTGCTCTATTCCGCCGAGACGGATACGGGGATCGACAAGGATTTTGCCGACGAACTGATCCGTCGCAGCGGCTGCAAGGTGGTGGTCAGCCTGATGCCTCGCGCCCGCATCTGGCAGCTGATCGAGTCGGGCGCCCTTGATTTCAGCTTGTCCGGCATTACCAATGGGGAGCGGGACCGCTTTGCCGCTTTTGCCTGGTATTTCAGCAACAAGTACTACCTGCTGACGCGTAAGGATGCCGGGGTACGGGTGCCGGCGGACTTCGAGCGCAAGGAGCAACTCCAGCTTGGCGTGATCCGCAGTTTTCGCTACAGCGCCAATGCCAACCAGCTGGTGGACCGCTTGCTGGCGGCCAATCGGGTCAGCCATGCCGGCGGCCTGGCACCGCTTTATCAGTTGTTGATGGCCAATCGCATCCAGGGCATGATCATCGAACCTTTCGACTATCCGGCCCTGGAGGAGAAGAGCATTCGCGGCCAGACGACCATCGTCGAATTCAACGACGCTTCCGTTCCCCATGGCCTCATCATGTCGAAAAAGGCATTGCCGCCGGAAGAGCTTGAAAAATGGCGGGCCCTGGTGAATGCCATGCGAGCCGACGGCACTGTCCGCCGCATTTTCGAAAAATATTTCAAGCCTGATCTGGCAGCGGCCATGGTCGAATTTTCGGCGGTCCAGTGAGCCGCCTTCGCTCCACCGGGCTTCCCTGGCTCATTCTGGTGCTTGCCCTCGGCATCACCTGGCTGGTCTGGGATCACGAGCGTCAGCGGGCGCAGGCCGAGTTGCAGGCAAATTTCGAGTTTTCCCTGCGGGAGAATGTCAATCGCATCGACCAGCGCATGGCATCCTACGAACAACTGCTACGGGGGGTGCAGGCGCTTTTCGTGGCAACCGGCGGGGTGGATCGCAATCTCCTGAAAGGCTATGTTTCCACGCTGCAACTGGATGCCAATTTTTCGGGCGTCCAGGCTATTGGCATGACCGAGTGGGTTCCGGCAGGGCGTCGGACGGAGCATGTAGAGCGCATGCGCCGCCTGGGATTTGCCGAATACGACATCGACTCACCCGGCCAGCAGGAGGGGGCTGCACCCATCGTGCAGCGTGAGCCCTACGTTGGCCGCAATCGCGCTCCCCTGGGTTTTGATGCCTGGTCCGACCCGGTCAGGCGGAGTGCCATGGAGCGCGCCCGGGACTCGGGAATGATCGCCATTTCGGGCAAGCTGCGGCTGGTGGTGGACAGCGAGCCCGATGCCCAACCGGGATTCATCATGTACCTGCCCATCTTCGCCAGGGGCCAGGCGACGGATAGTGTCCAGCAACGGCGAGCCAGTGTGATCGGCTGGGTCTATGCGTCCTTCCGCATGAATGACCTCATGGCCAGCCTCTATGGCCAGCCTCTGCCGGGTCTCGCCTTTGCCCTTTTTGACGGAATCGATCAGTCCGAGGAGACCCTCCTCTATCGCTCCCCTGCCTGGAAGAGCGCTGCGGCAACACCGCCTGCCCTGGTCGGGAATGAATACCTGGTCATCGGCAACCACACCTGGACCTTTTCCCTGGCTGCGATGACGGATTTCGTGGCCCGCTACGGTCGTAATGATGCGCTCCTGATTGCCTGGAGCGGTGGCGGCCTCAGCCTGCTGCTGGCCTTGGTGGCGTGGTTGCAGGTCACTGGCCGGGCGCGGGCCTTGTCGCTGGCCAACCGGATGACCCGGGAGTTGCGGGAGTTGAATGCCGAACTCGACGAGCGGGTTCATTTGCGGACGAACCAGCTGGAAGTCAGAAATGACGAATTGAAGCAGGCCCGGGATTTTGCCGAAAGCGCCAACCGCGCAAAGAGCGTTTTTCTGGCCAATATGAGCCATGAATTGCGCACGCCGATGAATGGCATCATGGGCATGGCGGAACTGGCGCTGCGCCGGGCGAGCGATCCGAAGCAGCGGGACCAGCTGGGTAAGCTGATCCATTCGTCCGAGCGGTTGCTGGCCATCATCAACGATATTCTCGATATCTCGAAAATTGAAGCCGAGCGGCTCAGCCTTGAGCAGGTTGCTTTCAGGCATGGCGAGGTAGCCGATTATGTGGTCGGCCTGATCTCGCCAAAGGCGGTCGAGAAGGGCCTGCGGATCACGGTGGATATGCCGGATACCCTGCACGCACTTACTCTCGTGGGTGATCCCTTGCGCCTCGGCCAGATACTCCTGAATCTGGCGAGCAATGCCGTCAAATTTACCGATGCCGGTTCCGTGACTCTGCGTTGCCGCGTTAGCGAGGACAGTACCGACAACGTCCTTCTCCGCTGGGAGGTCCAGGATACGGGGATCGGCATTTCAGCCGAGGATAGGCGGCGCTTGTTTACCGCTTTTGAACAGGCGGACGGCTCAATGACTCGTAAATATGGCGGCACGGGCCTGGGGCTGGTGATCAGCAAACGGCTGGCCGAGATGATGGGCGGTTCGGCCGGCGTCGAGAGTACCTTGGGGCAAGGCAGCCTGTTCTGGTTCACCGTGCGTCTGGGAAAAGCCGCTGAAGTTTCCGGTACCAACTCGCCGGACGAAGCGGTGGCTGCCGGTATTGATCAACCGGTCTGGGCCAGGCTTTCGGCCAGTGAGCAATTGTTGGAAAAACATGCGGGGGCCCGCATCCTGGTGGTGGAGGATGAGCCGATCAGCCAGGAGGTCTGTCGCTATTTGCTTGAAGACAGCGGGCTGAATATCGACTTGGCGGCGGACGGTGTGGAGGCGGTCGCCTTGTCCCGGGAAAACAACTATGCCCTCATTCTCATGGACATGCAGATGCCCAGGCTGAACGGGGTCGACGCCACCCGCCTGATCCGCCGGGACTCGCTGAACATGAGCACGCCAATCCTGGCCATGACTGCCAATGCCTTCGAAAGTGACCGGCAGATTTGTCTTGAAGCCGGCATGAACGACCACCTGGCCAAGCCGCTCCAGCCGGAGCAATTATTCGAGACCTTGCTGCGCTGGCTGCAAGGGAGGCCGGATGCAGCGCAAGCGGGCGAATCGGCGTTGCCCAACGGAGTCATCTCCCTATGAAATTCAAATCTGTCACCTTCGACCTCGACGGCACCCTGGTCGGTGCCGTCGCCGCCCTGCCTGAGGGGTGCCGGCGGATGCTGGCCGCACTGGGGGCGCCGATGCGTTCGCCGGAGGAAGTACACGCTTTCGTCGGCAAGGGCATGGCCGTTCTGGTCGAGCGTTGCCTCACCCATGACCGGCCACCCAGCGCCGAACTGCTCCATGCCGGGATCGAATCCTTCAAGCGCCACTACGCCGAGGTCAATGGCATGCAGGCGCAGGTTTATCCCGGCGTGCTCGAAGGGCTGGCGGCCTGGCGCGGGGCGGGGGTCAAGCTGGGGGTGGTGACCAACAAGCCCGGCCAGTTTACCGAAGCCCTGCTCGACCGCATGGGAATGAGCCATTTCTTCGATGTCATCGTTTCCGGCGATACCACCGCCCACAAAAAGCCCCACCCGGAGCCGCTGCTCCACGCCTGCCGGGTGCTGGGGACGCGGCCCGTCGACAATCTGCATATCGGCGATTCGGCCAACGATGCCGAAGCGGCGCGGGCGGCGGGTTGCCCGGTTTTCTATGTGCCCTACGGCTACAACGAGGGGAAGCCGGTGGACAGCGCCGATTGCGATGCGCTAGTATCCGATCTGCTCGCCGCCTTTGTGCGGGCCAATTCCCTCTGAGCCTCCTCAAACCTACTCATGACGATTTCTCGTAACTGGAAAGAATGGCACGGTTGGCGCCCCTGGCGCGACTGATTCTTGCCCTGCGTGCCAGGCTTTGGCACGCCTCCCGCGAGTTTTCGCGGAAACCTTCCAGCAACGTTATTCATCCCGTCATCCGAGGCCATCATGACCGAAACCGAATTCAATTCCCTTGCCGCGCAAGGCTACAACCGCATTCCCGTCACCCTCGAGACCTTTGCCGATCTCGACACCCCGCTTTCCATTTATCTCAAGCTGGCTGACCGTCCCTATTCCTACCTCCTTGAATCGGTGCAGGGCGGCGAGCGTTTTGGCCGTTACTCGATCATCGGCCTGACCAGCCCGACCCGCATCGTGGTTACCGGCCACCAGGTGCTGGTGCTTACCGGGCAGCGCATTGCCGAGCGCGAGGACGACACCAACCCCCTTGATTTCATCGGCAAGTACATGAAGCGCTTCCGCGCTGCCCCCTCCACCGGGCTGCCACGTTTCTGCGGCGGTCTGGTCGGCTGCTTCGGCTACGACACCGTGCGCTATGTGGAAACCCGCCTGACCCGCAGCCAGAAACCGGGCGATCTCGGCACGCCGGACATCATCCTGCTCCTTTCGGAAGAGATTGCCGTGGTGGACAATCTGTCGGGCAAGCTGACCCTGGTCGTTTATGCCGAACCGGGCGTTCCCGGCGCCTACCAGAAGGCACGGGCGCGCTTGAAAGAATTGCTGGCCAGGCTGCGGGCGCCGGCGGTGATTCCGTCGGAAACGCCCAGCCAGTCGGCAGCGGCGGTTTCCGTTTTTGGCGAAGGGGCGTTCAAGAAGGCGGTGCTCAAGGCCAAGCAGTACATCACCGACGGCGATGTCATGCAGGTGGTGCTATCCCAGCGCATGACCAAGCCCTTCAATGCCAGTCCGATGGCCCTCTATCGCAGCCTGCGCAGTCTCAATCCGTCGCCTTACATGTTCTACTTCGATTTTGAGGATTTTCATGTCGTTGGCGCTTCGCCGGAAATCCTGGTGCGTCTGGAAGGGGCGGAAGGCGATCAGAAAGTCACCGTGCGTCCCATCGCCGGCACCCGCAAACGGGGCGCTTCCCCGGAGGAGGATGCCGCGCTGGCGGCAGACCTGCTGGCCGACGAGAAGGAGCGCGCCGAGCATACCCAGCTGCTCGACCTCGGCCGCAACGACTGTGGCCGCGTCGCCCAGGTCGGGAGCGTCAAGCTCACCGAAAACATGCTCATCGAGCGGTACTCCCATGTCATGCACATTGTCTCCAATGTGGAAGGCAAGTTGCAGCCCGGCTTGAATGCGCTGGATGTGCTGAAAGCCACTTTCCCGGCCGGTACCGTTTCCGGCGCACCCAAGGTGCGCGCCATGGAAATCATCGACGAACTGGAACCGGTCAAACGCGGCATCTACGCTGGCGCCGTCGGTTACCTCGGCTTCCATGGCGACATGGACCTGGCCATCGCCATCCGCACCGCTGTGGTCAAGGACAAGGAACTGCATGTCCAGGCCGGCGCCGGCATCGTTGCCGACTCGGACCCCAACTCCGAATGGCAGGAAACTCTCAACAAGGCCCGCGCCGTTCTGCGGGCTGCCGAACTGGCCGAGCAGGGGCTGGATACCCGGAGCGATTGAGCTTTAGCCCTGGCCGCCGGGGCTGGAGGATTGCTCCAGCCAGAGGAGAAGCTTGGCAAAGAGGGTATCCGGATTGACCGGTTTGGAAATGTAGTCGTCCATTCCGGCGTCCAGGCAGCGCGACTTGTCTTCGGCAAAGGCGTTGGCCGTCATGGCAATGATGGGGGTGTTCCGGTGGCTGGCCAACTGGCGGATTTGCCGGGTGGCTTCGAGGCCGTCCAGGTGCGGCATCTGCATGTCCATCAGGATCACCGCGTAGGGGTTTTCATTGGCCAGGGCCACGGCTTCCAGCCCGTCCTCGGCAACGTCCACCTCCAGTCCGGTGTCGGCCAACAATGCCAGACTGACCTCGCGATTGATCGGTTCATCTTCCACGAGAAGGATTCTTGATCCGCCATGGCGGGCGGACAGGGCCGCTTCGGCAGAGTTCGTGTCGGGCAGGGCCTGGGCTTGAGGGGTGTGTTCCCGGCGCAGCAGGGCCGTGAACCAGAAGCTGCTGCCCTGGCCGAGAGTGCTTCTGGCGCCGGCGTCGCCACCCATCAGCCGGGACAGTTTTCGGGTAATTGCCAGGCCAAGACCACTGCCCCCGTATTTGCGGGTAATCGAATTGTCGGCCTGTTCAAAAACGGTGAACAGTCTGATCATCGCCTCCGGAGCGCACCACCACCCCGTCACCGGAAACCGTCTCGGCTCGCGTGCGCAGGGTAATGCTTCCGGACTCGGTGAACTTGACGGCATTGGTGGCGAGGTTGAGCAGACACTGTTGCAGGCGGGTGGCGTCACCGGTCAGGTGGTCGGGCAGGGCCTCCATTTCTACGGCTAGCCGGATTCCCTTAGCGCCGGCGGCTTCTTGCAGCATTGCCGCAACGTTGCGCGTCATGACGCAGGCGTCAACGGCATTTTCCTCGAGCACAAACTTGCCGGATTCGATTTTTGAAAGATCCAGAACCGCATTGATGATTTCGAGAAGGTGCTTGCTGGCGGTATCAATTTTTCCCAGTCGTTCCGCCTGCTGATGGGTGATTTCCGAGCGTTGCAGGAGGTGAGCCATGCCGGTGATGGCATTGAGCGGGGTGCGTATCTCGTGGGACATGTTGGCCAGAAAGGCGCTCTTGGCGATATTGGCCGTTTCCGCAGCTTCCTTGGCACTGGCCAGCTCCGCCGTGCGGGTGGAAACCAGGTCTTCCAGATGGTCCTGGTAGCGCTCCAGCTCGGCTTCGGTCTTTTTCTGCTCGGTGATGTCCAGACAATGCCCGACATAGCCGAAAAATTCTCCCTCTGCACTATAACGAGGACGTCCGTCGTCAAGAATCCAGCGGTATTCCCCGTCATGTCGGCGCAAGCGATAAACCATGCTGAACTCTTCGCGCTTGCCCAGAGCCTTGGCATCGGTTGCCAGGCACTGCTCGAGATCGTCCGGATGCACGCCCTGTAGCCAGCCGTTCCCGTTCTCCTGCTCAAGGGTGCGGCCAGTGAAGCTGAGCCAGGGCTGGTTGAAGTAGTTGCAATGACCGTCCGGGCCGCACATCCAGATCAGCGCCTGGCCGTTGTCCGCCAGGGCGTGGTAGTGCTCTTCACTGTTGCGCAGAATGGCTTCCTTTTCCTCAATCTGCCGGTGGTAATCCTGAAAAAGCCGGTTCGACCACCGGGAGAAAAGCAGGGAAGCGCACAAACCAACGCTCAACGCTCCCAGCAGGGCGAAGGCAAGCTTGCTGGCGCGTTGCAGGCTGCCTTCCTCGACCCGTTTCACCTCGTCTTTGACGGCGCTGTTCAGCTCGCCGTCAAAGGTTGTAGCCAGCACGATCCAGCCCCAGGGTTCGTAGATGCTGATCTGCGCGGTTTTTTTTCCGAGGCCGCCGTTAACCGGGTCGGGCCAGTCATAGTGGGTTATGGTCTCCCCCTGCCGTGCGGCAGCGAGGATTTTGTCGATCGCGGCCCGCTCCTGCGCCGGCATCTGGTTCGGCGTCATTCCTTCCAGGGCGGGGATGCCGGGGGAAAGCAGCAGGCGGCCGGTATTTTCGAGGATGGCGATATAGCCCCGCTCGCCAAAGCGTGCCTCACGCAGGCGGGACAAGGCCTCCTTTTGTTGCAGCTGGTCCCATTTGTAGGTGTGTCACCGGTACCGATCAGCCAGTCATAGGGCGCGAAATGCCTGACATAAGCGAGCTTTCCCGACATCTCCCTGGGTTTGTCCGGGGAGAACCAGCGGTAGCTTGAAAACCCCTCGCCTCTGGGTTTGCGGGCTGCTTCAATCAGGCCGCGCATGATGTAATGGCCGGTGTCGTCCTGATTGTCCAGGCGCGTTGTGCCTTCCAGATCGGGCGCGGTGGGCAGCAGGATGAACTGACCGTTCATGTCATCAATAAAGTAGTAACCCCGGCCCTCAAAAAAACGAACTTTCCGCAGAGCTTCGGTAATCAGCCGCTTGACCTCTGCCTCCGGGCGTAACGGGGATTCCCGGGAGTGGATGGCCTCGGCAATCTGCATGGCCATGTCCACCTGTTCAATCAGGCTGGCACGCAGAAGGGCGTCCGTTTTTGACCGGGCGTACTCGATATAGCTGCTGGCGCGATTGATCTCGGTGCGCATTCTGGACTGCAACTGATCGTTGGCCATCTGCTCCACCCGGCCTAACGAGGCGCGAGCTTCAACAAGATGCTGCCAGGAGAAGAACCCCCCCAGGCCGAGAGTCAGTAGCAGCACAACGGCCAGTGTTCCGATCAAATGCGTACGCGGAACAGTTTTTTCGTTGGCCACCAGGCGCACGACGCCTCCTCGATTTTAAAAACCCTTTTTTCATTCTGGCCCACCTGGCCGGGCCTGTCAAAAACGCCTCAATAAAGATGCTGTCGGGGTTTTCACGGGTTGGCAACATTCTGTTACGGAACCGCGACGAAGTTGCCACAGACGACCGGGTGAGGTGAGCGTAAAGTGCATCCATCGCATCGAACCCCTCCTCTCGAAACCCCCTTTCGAGAATTTCAATCCCCGCTCCGGCGGGGATTTTTTTGTTCACGGGGAGGGTCGGCTGGCCGGCCAACGAAGTATCGGAAAACCGACGGTGAATTTCCTCCGGTTATCGGATTTCCGATGGTCGAGGCTGGGTGTGTGGCAGGCAATTCCTGTTAAATCATTGCCTTGCGTTTCTCTCGGCGGTGTTTGTTGGCTGGCACGACCTGTGCAATATTCAAGACATCGGGAGCCCCCCGAGGCTTGACACCCTTCCATCAGGAGACATCATGAAAAAAACCATTCTCTGCTCTAGCGTTGCCGCCATCGCCGCCGCCTTTCTGTCCT
This sequence comes from uncultured Rhodocyclaceae bacterium, assembly GCA_964536245.1. GTDB lineage: Bacteria > Pseudomonadota > Gammaproteobacteria > Burkholderiales > Rhodocyclaceae > CAZHVZ01. Next base: position 32 of record CAZHVZ010000053.1, on the reverse strand, counting down.
CCGCCGCCCTGGCGGAATCCCCGACGCTGAAG
>CAZHVZ010000052.1:17002-22597 GCA_964536245.1 uncultured Rhodocyclaceae bacterium | reverse complement strand
GCAGGTGATCGAGCCGTACATTCGCGGCAAGGCCATCCGCTATCTGGAAGAGGGGAAAATCGTCATTTTCGGTGCCGGCACCGGCAACCCCTTCTTTACCACCGATACCGCTGCCGCGTTGCGCGGTTCGGAAATCGGTGCGGAAATCGTGCTCAAGGCTACCAAGGTCGATGGCATCTACAGTGCCGATCCGAAAAAGGATGCTTCTGCGACCCGCTACGACAGAATCAGTTTCAACGAGGCAATTGCCAAGAATCTGGCAGTGATGGATGCCACGGCATTCGCACTGTGTCGGGACCAGAAATTGCCGATCAACGTGTTTTCGATTTTCAAGTCCGGTGCCCTGAAGCGCATCGTTTGTGGCGAAGACGAAGGCACGCTGGTTTATTGCTGAGGGAGATAAGATGATTGCAGATCTGAAAAAAACCATCGAACACAAGATGCAGCGCTCCATCGAGTCGCTCAAGGCTGATCTGGCCAAAGTACGGACCGGGCGCGCCCACATCGGCTTGCTGGATCATGTCCAGGTGGATTATTACGGTTCCATGGTGGCGGTGAATCAGGTGGCCAATATCACCCTGGTGGATTCCCGTACCCTCGGCGTTCAGCCGTGGGAGAAGAACATGCTGCAAAAGGTGGAAAAGGCCATTCGGGATTGCGATCTTGGCCTCAATCCGGCTTCCCAGGGCGAAATTATCCGCGTGCCGATGCCGGCGTTGACGGAGGAGCGTCGTCGCGATCTGACCAAAGTGGTCAAGGGCGAAGGTGAGGGGGCCAAGGTGGCGCTGCGCAATCTGCGTCGTGACGCCATTGCGCATCTCAAGGACGCCCTGAAGAAGCACGAGATTCCTGAGGATGACGAACGCAAGGCGCAGGATGACGTCCAGAAACTGACCGACAAGTACGTGGCCGAAGTGGATAAGCTGCTTGCCCAAAAAGAAGCAGAGTTGATGCAGGTTTAAGGCCTGCATCAGCGATTTCGGCATGGCCTTGTTTACCAGTTCGACCCGTGAGGTCCCGGTTGCACCAGCCGTGCCGCGCCATATTGCCATCATCATGGATGGCAATGGGCGCTGGGCAAAAAAGCGCTTCCTGCCGCGATTTGCGGGGCACAAGAAAGGTGTCGAGGTGGTGCGCGACACGGTGCGCGCCTGCCTGGAAGTCGGTGTCGAATACCTCACCCTCTTTGCCTTTAGTTCCGAGAACTGGCGGCGTCCGGCGGAAGAGGTGAGTCTGCTCATGCAGCTCTTTGTCCGGGCCTTGCAGCAGGAAGTGGATAAGCTCAATCGCAATGGCGTTCGCCTGCGGATCATTGGTGACCTGTCGCGCTTCGATCATGCCTTGCAGGCGCTGATCCGCGAGGCGGAGGCGCAAACTGCCGCCAATGACCGCTTGCACCTCACCATCGCCGCCAATTACGGTGGCCGCTGGGACATCATGCAAGCCGTCGAGCACATGCTGGCGGCTCAACCTGAAAAACGCAGCGGATGGCAGGAAAGTGACCTCGAAGCACATCTGGCCATGCACTACGCACCAGAGCCCGACCTCTTCATCCGTACCGGTGGCGAGGAGCGGATCAGTAATTTTCTGCTTTGGCAATTGGCCTATGCCGAATTTTATTTCACTCCGACCCTGTGGCCGGAATTTGATCGTACTGCTCTGGACGCTGCCATCGAATCCTATCGCCAGCGGGAACGACGCTTCGGGCGAACCAGCGACCAACTGACCGGCGCCTCCAATGCTTAAGGCGCGCATCATCACCGCGCTGATCCTGGTATCCGTTCTGCTACCCTGCCTGTTTTTCCTGCCGCAGTCGGTGTGGGCGCTGGTTGCTGCCCTAGTGGCCGGTGTCGCGGCTTGGGAATGGGGCGGTCTGATGCGTTGGCGGTCGGCCGGCTGCTATCGGCTGGGCATTGCAACGGCGCTGTCTTGCAGTGGGCTCAGCCTGCTTTTCCCTTCCCTTGTCGAATTGGGGCAGCCTGATCTGATGCTGCCGGTTTATGGCATGGCGACCGCTTTCTGGTTATTGGTGGTTCCGCTCTGGCTGGCTCGCAAATGGACGATTGCAGGCCTGCCGGGTATTCTCACCGGCGCCCTGGTCATTGTCCCCACCTGGCTGGCGCTGACCCAGTTGCGCCTGCTCGGTCCGGAGGTTTTGCTGGCCATTCTGGCTCTGGTCTGGGTTGCGGATGTAGCGGCTTATTTCTTTGGCAAGACCTTCGGCAAAAATAAACTGGCGCCGAGTATCAGCCCCGGCAAAACCTGGGAGGGAGCGCTTGGTGCCTGTGTCACCGTCGTTTGCTATGGCCTGGTGCTGCGCGGTTTTTTTGCCGCCAGCACGGTGTCGCCTCTGGTATGGGTCGCCGGACTGGTGCTGGTGACCGCTGTCAGCGTCATGGGGGACCTCTTCGAGTCCTTGCTCAAGCGTCAGGCCGGGCTGAAGGATAGCAGCCACGTCCTGCCGGGCCATGGCGGGGTTCTTGACCGCATCGACAGCCTGACTTCGACGCTGCCTGTGGTTGCGTTGTTATGGCTGCTTTCATCGCTCCATCAGGCTTCATGACCATGCAAACTATCACTCTGCTGGGTTCCACCGGATCCATCGGCGTCAGCACCCTGGATGTCATCCGCCGCCACCCGGACCGTTATCGCGTTTTTGCCCTGTGCGCCCATAGCCAGGTGGACAAGTTGTTTGCCCAGTGCCTGGAATTCAAGCCGACCTACGCCGTTGTGCGCGATGAGGTTCTGGCCGGAGACCTGGCAGGGCGTTGCCGACAAGCCGGTTTGGCGACCGAGGTGTTGAGTGGAGTCGATGCCCTGGTGCGCATGGCCAGCGCCCCCGAAGTGCATGCCGTCATGGCGGCCATCGTCGGGGCGGCAGGCCTGGAGCCAACCCTGGCGGCGGCTAGGGCCGGAAAGAAGATTCTTCTCGCCAACAAAGAATCCCTGGTCATGGCGGGTGCGGTATTTGTCCGCGAGGCGAGGCGGAACGGGGCGATAGTCCTCCCGGTTGATAGCGAACATAACGCAATATTCCAATCGCTTCCGATAAATTTCTCAAATGATTTATCAAAAAATGGTGTGCGCCGTATTTTGCTTACCGCTTCCGGTGGCCCTTTCCGCAATGCAGCCCCGGAACTGCTGGCGGGGGTAACTCCGGAAATGGCCTGTGCCCATCCGAACTGGGTCATGGGGCGAAAAATTTCCGTCGATTCGGCGTCCATGATGAACAAGGGGCTGGAAGTGATCGAGGCGCACTGGTTGTTCGGGGTGCCTGCCGAGCAGCTTCAGGTGGTGGTGCATCCGCAGAGCGTCATTCATTCCCTGGTCGAGTACGTGGACGGCTCCGTCCTGGCACAGTTGGGTAATCCGGATATGCGTACGCCGATTGCCCACGCCCTGGCTTACCCGGACCGGATTGAATCCGGAGTTGAGCCTCTCGACCTTTTTAAAGTGGCCCATCTTGATTTCCAGGCTCCGGATTTTCAGCGTTTTCCTTGCCTGGCGTTGGCCTATCAGGTTTTGCGCGAAGGGGGAACGGCACCGGCGATTCTCAATGCCGCCAACGAAATTGCGGTGGCCTCCTTCCTTGATCGGCAATTGCCCTACTTGGGAATTCCTCGTTTGATTGCCGAAGTTCTGGAGCAGTTGCCGGCCTCCCCGGTGCAGGAACTGGCCGACGTGGTGGCCGCCGATTCCGAAGCCCGCCGCCTGGCGCAGGCGATTGTCCGGAAGCAATTTGCAGCGTGAGTGATTTCCCGTTTTACCTGATGGCGTTTCTCGGCATGCTGGGCGTGCTCATTGTGGTGCACGAACTGGGGCACTATCTGGTCGCCCGTTGGTGCGGGGTCAAGGTATTGCGTTTTTCCGTGGGTTTTGGCCGACCGGTCTGGCAGCGCTCCTATGGACCCGATGCGACCGTGTGGGCCGTCGGGATTTTCCCTCTTGGCGGTTACGTCAAAATGCTGGATGAGCGGGAAGAAGCGGTTGCACCAAGCGAACTGCATCGTGCCTTTAACCGGCAATCGGTCGGCAAGCGCAGCGCCATTGTGGCGGCAGGGCCAGTCGCCAATTTTGTTTTGGCCATCCTTCTGTACTGGGGGATTTTCATGGCCGGCAGTGATGAACTCCTGCCCATCCTTGGCCGTCCGGCTGAAGGCACGCCAGCCGCAATAGCCGGTATCAGCAACGGTGATCTGGTCCGCCGGGTGGATGGCGAGGAGGTTCTCACCTGGGGAGATTTTCGCTGGCGGGTTTTGCAGAAGGCAGTTGACCAGGAAGCGGTTGAGCTGGAAACGGTCAATGCCCAGCACGAGGCCGCTGTAAGAAAACTGACCCTTGGCGCAGCTTCGGAGCAGGGCTGGCAGGGCGATGCGCTGGAGCGCCTGGGGCTCGGGTTCTACCGTCCGAAAATTCGTCCCCTGGTCGGCAAAGTCTCCAGCGGTGGCGCCGCCGAGCGAGCCGGCTTGCAGAGCGGAGATGAAATTATCACTCTGGCGGGAGAGCCGGTTGCCTCCTGGTCCGAGGTGGTTCTCAAGGTTCGCCAGTCTCCGGAGCAAACGCTATCCTTCGTGGTCCGGCGGGGCGGCGAAACGCTAAGGCTGGAGATTCGACCGGATATGGTTCAGGAAAAGGGCAAAACCCTTGGGCGAATTGGTGTTTCGGTGGCCGATAGCGCCGAGGGACAGCGGGAAATCCGGACCTTTGTTCGCTATGGAGTGCTCGAAGCGGGGAGCAAGGCGCTGCGGGAAACCTGGGATAAATCCGTTTTCAGCTTGGTCATGCTGGGAAAAATGCTGACCGGCGAGGTGTCCTGGCGCAATCTTTCAGGTCCGGTGACCATTGCCGACTATGCGGGACAGTCCGCCCGCCTGGGAGCGGATTACTACCTGAAATTCATGGCCCTGGTCAGTATCAGCCTGGGCGTACTCAATCTGCTTCCCATCCCGGTTCTGGACGGGGGGCATTTGATGTATCATATGCTCGAAGTCATCAAGCGTGGTCCGCTCTCTGAACGGGTCATGGAAATTGGTCAGCAGGTGGGCCTTTCCATATTGCTGGTCTTGATGGCTTTTGCTTTTTTCAACGACATTACTCGCCTGTTTTCCGGCTGAAACATGAACAAAAAATTGCTGGCTTCGCTGTTGTCCGGACTCTTTGCCCTACCGGCCCTGGCCTTTGCGCCCTTTGCCGTCAAGGACATCCGTGTCGAGGGTATTCAGCGCACCGAGGCGGGAACCGTATTCAGCTACCTGCCTGTCAAGGTCGGGGATACGATGACGGACGAAAAGGCTGCCCAGGCCATCAAGGCACTTTTCGCGACCGGATTCTTCAAGGATGTCCGGGTCGAGGTCGAAAAAGATGTCGTGGTCGTGGTCGTACAGGAACGGCCTGCCATTGCCCAGATCGACTTTGTCGGCATGAAGGAATTCGAGAAGGACCTGATCAAAAAGGCCCTCAAGGAAACCGGCGTGGCCGAAGGGCGGATATTTGATCGTTCCGCGCTGGACAAGTCCGAGCAGGAATTGAAGCGTCAGTATCTGGGCAAGGGCAAGTACGGCGTGGATATCACCACCACGGTAACGCCCCTGGAAC
>CAZHVZ010000052.1:11953-16992 GCA_964536245.1 uncultured Rhodocyclaceae bacterium | reverse complement strand
AGGCCAGAATGCCAAGATCCGGCAGATCAATCTGGTTGGCGTCAAGGACATGAAGGAAAAGGAACTCCTTGGCCTGTTTGAGCTGAGTACGCCGGGCTGGATTTCCTGGTACACCAAAAATGACCAGTACTCCCGCCAGAAACTGACCGCCGATCTGGAAAAGCTGAAGTCCTACTACATGAATCGCGGCTATCTGGAGTTTGCCGTTGAATCGACGCAGGTTTCCATTTCCCCTGACAAGCAGGACGTGTATATCACGGTCAATGTCAGCGAAGGGGAGCGTTATCAGGTTTCTTCGATCAAGCTGGCCGGGAGTCTGGATATTCCCGAAGCCGAGTTGCGGGCTTTGGTCAAGGTCAAGCCGGGTGACGTGTTCTCCCGGGAGAAGTTGAACGAATCCACCAAAGCCATTACCGACCGCCTGGGCAAGGAAGGGTACGCCTTCGCCAACGTCAATGCAGCGCCGGAGATGGACAAGGAAAAGCACCAGGTTGCTTTTACCGTTTTTGTTGACCCAGGCAAGCGGGTCTATGTGCGCCGGGTGAACGTAACCGGCAATACCAAGACCCGTGACGAAGTCATCCGCCGTGAAGTCAGGCAGATGGAGAGCGGCTGGTACGATGCGGATCGTGTCGCGCTGTCCAAAACGCGTGTCGACAAAACCGGCTTCTTCAAGGAAGTCACGGTGGAGACGCCAGCAGTTCCTGGTACCGCCGATCAGGTTGACGTCAATATGAACGTCGAAGAAAAGCCAACCGGCAATCTGATGTTGGGGGTCGGTTTTTCGACAACGGAAAAACTGGTCTTGTCCGGCTCAGTTGCCCAGAACAACTTGTTCGGCAGCGGCAAGAACGTCATGACCCAGATCAGTACCGGAAAAATCAACAAGGTCATTTCCTTCTCCTACACCGATCCTTACTTTACGGTTGATGGTATCAGCCAGGGCTTTGACGTCTATCACCGCAACGTTAATCCGACTTCGACGACCGTTGGCGCCTATCAAACCTCGTCCACCGGTGCCGGCGTCCGCTGGGGCTTCCCGCTGGGCGAGAAGGAAGGCATTACCATGGGGGTCGGCATCGATAGCACCACGGTCAGCACCTACGATGTCAGCCCGAAACGCTACATTGATTTCGTCAATGAATTCGGCAAGACCAATGTGACCTTGCCCATGACCTTCGGCTGGGGGGTTGATGGCAAGGACAGTTATATTTTCCCGACATCCGGTACCGTACAACGGGCCGGCATTGAAATCACGGCACCGGGTAGCGACCTCAAGTACTACCGTGCCACCTACCAGCTTCAACAATTCTTCCCGCTCTCCAAGGAGCTTACCCTGTTGCTGAACGGCGAAATCGGGGTTGCCAACGGGTATGGCGGCATGAATTTGCCGTTCTACAAGAATTTCTATGCGGGTGGTATCAGTTCCGTTCGTGGCTATTCCTCGGCCAGCCTGGGGCCGCGTGATATCGTGTGTGAGAATTACTCAACCCAGACAAACTGTATCCAGTCGGCGGATCGCTTGGGTGGGAACCGCCGAATCGTCGCCAATGCAGAAATCCTCTGGGGCGTTCCCGGTATGGAAAAGGCACTTCGCCTCGGTCCCTTCTTTGACGTGGGTCAGGTCTTCGCCAAGGGAGCGCCTATCCGGGCAAGCGATTTCCGTTCTTCGGTTGGTATTTCGGCGGCCTGGATTTCTCCCATGGGACCCCTTAAATTTGCTATTGCACAACCGCTCAATAAAAAAGAAGGCGATCAGCCAGAGCGTTTTCAATTTCAGATGGGCACTACTTTTTGATTCAGGAGCATCATGTTGAAAGTTAAATCCCTTGTTGTCGCGTCGCTGGTGTCGGCGCTTTTTGTTGGCGTGGCGGATGCGAATGAGCTGAAAATCGGCTACGTGAATACCCAGCGTGTATTCCGTGACGCCCCGGCTGCGGTCAAGGCAGCCAAGAAACTGGAAGGCGAATTTGCCAAGCGTGACCAGGATTTGCAGCGCATTGCCAAGCAGCTTCAGGGGATGCAGGAAAATCTTGAAAAAAACTCCCCGACCATGTCGGAAACCGAGCGCCGCAACAAGGAGCGTGAATTCGGCGACTTGTCCCGGGATTTTCAGCGCAAGCAGCGGGAATTTCGTGAAGACCTGAATCTTCGCCAGAATGAAGAAAATGCTGCGGTGATCGAAAAAGCCAACAAGGCAATCAAGCAGATTGCCGAGTCGGAAAAATATGACCTGATTCTTCAGGATGTGGTTTGGGTCAGCCCGAAACTGGACATCACCGAAAAGGTGGTCAAGGCTCTTTCAGAAGGCAAGTAATGCCCGATACGGGCCCGATCAGCCTTTCGCTGTCCGACATCGCCGCCCGTCTGGGCGGCGATGTGCTTGGAGACGGCAGCACACGGGTATGCCAGGTTGCTACCCTGGCCTCGGCGGGAGCCGGGCAGATTGCCTTCCTCACCAATCCGAAATATCGGCGCCAACTCGACGACACGAGGGCTGCGGCGGTAATCGTTCCGCCGGCATTTGCCGAAGCGACCACCTTGCCGCGCATTGTTTCCGGCAATGCCTACGCTTATTACGCCAGGGTTGCGGCCTTGTTGAATCCCATGGCCACCCCGCCGGCTGGAATCCATCCGCTGGCAGACTGCGCCAGCCCCGTTCCGGAGAGCGTTTCCCTTGCTGCCCAGGTATCGGTCGGGCGTAAGGTTGTCCTGGGTGAGGGCGTGGTCATCTATCCTGGCTGTGTCATTGGTGACGGAGTATCAATAGGCGAGGGCAGTATTCTCTATCCCAATGTCACGGTGTACTCCGGTTGCCATATTGGGCGCAACGCCATTATCCATTCCGGTGCCGTTATTGGGGCTGATGGTTTTGGCTTTGCTCCGGATAACGGACACTGGGTGAAAATTCCCCAGATTGGCGGGGTACGCATCGGCGATGATGTGGAAATTGGCGCCAATACCAGCATTGATCGTGGAGCGCTGGACGATACGGTAATCGGCGACGGCTGCAAGCTGGATAACCAGATCCAGATCGGCCATAACTGCATCATCGGCGAACGTACCGTCATTGCCGGCTGTGTCGGGATTGCCGGGAGTACGAAAATTGGCCGGGGCTGTATGCTGGGCGGTGCGGCCATGGTTCTTGGCCACCTTGAGATTGCTGATGGAACGGTGATTTCCCCCGGTTCCATGGTGATGAAAAGCATTACGACGCCAGGCAAATACACGGCACTCTTTCCGCTTGAGGAGCATGGCCGCTGGTTGCATAACGCGGCTCAGGTGCGGCATCTTTCCCGTCTGGCGGAGCGGGTCTCGGAACTTGAAAAACAACTTCAAAAAACTAACGTTATAGGTTGATTAATATGGATATTCATGAAATTCTCGAACACCTTCCCCATCGCTATCCTTTCCTTCTTGTGGATCGCGTCGTGGAAATGGAAGTGGGTAAATCCATTCATGCCTATAAAAATGTCACCATCAACGAACCCTTCTTTACCGGCCATTTTCCCCATCATCCAGTGATGCCGGGAGTGCTGATCATGGAAGCCCTGGCCCAGGCGGCGGGTATCCTCTCCTTCAAGACCATGGGCGAGAAACCCGATCCCAATTCGGTCTTCTATTTTGTCGGAATCGACGATGCGCGTTTCAAGAAGCCGGTGATGCCGGGCGACCAGCTGCATCTGCATGTTGAAATCCAGCGCCAGATGCGTGGCATCTGGAAGTACAAGGCCGAGGCCAGGGTGGATGGGCAGATTGTCGCCGAAGCCAATCTGATGTGCGCCAAGCGGGATATCGAGCAATGATTCACCAGACTGCCATAATTGATCCGGGTGCCCGGATCGGCGCCAACGTCAGTATTGGTCCGTATTCGATTATTGGCGCCAATGTCGAGATCGGTGACAACACGGTCATTGGCCCCCACGTGGTGATCAAGGGGCACACCCGTATCGGTCGCGATAACCGGATTTTCCAGTTCTGCTCCCTGGGAGAGGTTCCGCAGGACAAGAAATATGCGGGTGAAGAAACCCGCCTGGAAATCGGGGACCGCAATACCATCCGCGAATTCTGCACCTTCAACCTGGGAACCGTGCAGGATGCCGGCGTCACCCGCATCGGCAACGACAACTGGATCATGGCCTACGTGCATGTCGCCCATGACTGCCAGGTCGGCAACCATACCACTTTTGCCAACAATTCCCAGTTGGCTGGGCATGTGACGGTTGAAGACTGGGCCATTCTCGGCGGCTACACCGGCGTCCATCAGTTTTGCCGGGTCGGTGCCCATGTCATGACGGCTGTCGGGACCGTGGTGTTGCAGGACATTCCGCCCTATCTCATGGCTGCCGGCAATACCGCCCAGCCCTACGGCATCAACGTCGAAGGCCTGAAGCGGCGCGGCTTCACCCCGGAATCAATCACCGCCCTCAAGCGTGCTTATCGTACCCTTTACAAGTCCGGACTGATGCTGGAAGAAGCCAAGGAAAAACTGGCCCAGGAAGCCAAAACGCAACCGGATATCCAGTTGCTGTCGGATTTTTTGAATATTTCAAAGCGCGGCATTATTCGATGAAAGATGGAACAAGGGAGGTTCGCATCGCCATGGTGGCGGGCGAAGCTTCCGGTGATTTGTTGGCCAGCCACCTGATTGCGGCACTCAAGGCCCGCTTGCCGGGCGCCAAATTTTTCGGCATTGGCGGGCCGCGCATGGTCGGTCTCGGGTTCGATGCCTGGTGGCCCCTGGAAACCCTGGCGGTGCGGGGCTATGTTGAGGTGCTCAAGCATTACCGCGAAATTTCCGGGATACGCCGGAAATTGAAGAATCGCTTGCTGGACGATCCGCCGGATATCTTTATCGGTGTCGATGCTCCGGATTTCAACCTCGGCCTGGAAACAACCCTCAAGCGCAAGGGCATCACCACCATTCACTATGTCAGCCCGTCCATCTGGGCCTGGCGAGGAGGGCGCATCAAGAAGATGCACCAGGCGGTTTCCCGTGTTTTGGCGCTCTTCCCCATGGAGCCACCGCTTTACCAGAA
>CAZHVZ010000052.1:1069-11943 GCA_964536245.1 uncultured Rhodocyclaceae bacterium | reverse complement strand
GTTTCGCCGTGCGCGAACGGCTCGGTCTGCCGCAGGATGTGCCAGTGTTTGCCCTGTTGCCGGGGAGTCGGCAGTCGGAACTGCAATACATGGCGGATTCATTTGTCGAGACGGCAAAAGTCATCCGCGATCGCCATCTGCCCAAGGCCATTTTTGTCGTTCCCCTGGCGACGCGGGAGACGCGCCTGCAATTTGAAGCCGCCATCTACAAGCAGCAAGCGGGTGATGTGCCGTTCCGCCTGCTCTTCGGACATGCCCAGGATGCCCTCGGTGCCGCCGATGTTTCCCTGGTGGCCAGTGGGACGGCCACCCTGGAAGCCGCTCTCATCAAGCGCCCCCTGGTGGTGACTTACAAGATGGCCAAAGGCTCCTACTGGCTGATGAAGCGCATGGGTTATCTGCCTTACGTCGGCCTGCCCAATATTCTGGCTGGCCGTATGGTGGTACCGGAAATTCTTCAGGATCAGGCGACGCCGGAAAACCTGGCGGAAGCCCTGGTCAAGCTCTATGAGGACAAGGATGGCGCCGCCGAACTGGAAGAAGTGTTCACCGGCATTCACCTTCAGTTGCGCCAGAATACGGCGGAAAAGGCAGCATCGGCAGTCATCGAATGCCTGAACTGATCTACCCGGAAGGGCTGATCTGCGGCATCGACGAAGCCGGGCGCGGGCCGCTGGCGGGTCCGGTGGTGGCGGCGGCGGTCATTCTTGACCCGGCACGGCCGATTGCCGGACTCAATGACTCGAAAAAACTGTCGGAAAAAAAACGCGATGCCCTAGCCATCCTGATCAAGGAAAAGGCCATTGCCTGGGCGGTGGCCTGGGCAACGGTGGAGGAAATCGACGCCATCAATATCCTGCAAGCCAGCCTGCTTGCCATGCAGCGTGCGGTGGCCCGGCTGGAAACCACACCGCTCGGCGCTTTGGTCGATGGCAATGTTTGCCCCAAGTTGAACTGTCCGGTGCAGGCCATCGTCAAAGGGGATGGCAGCGTTGCTTCCATTGCGGCGGCCTCCATTCTGGCCAAAACCAGCCGCGATGCCGAAATGATGCGTCTGCATGCCCTTTATCCGCACTATGCTCTGGACCGCCACATGGGTTACCCGACGGCGGTGCATCTGGCAGCCTTGCGGGAACATGGGGCAGCACCTATCCATCGTCGCAGCTATGGGCCGGTTCGTGCCGTAGTGCAGGGAGAGTCTTGATGAACACCACGCCTTTGATGCTTTTTTTGCACCTTGCCGGCGTTACTGTCTGGGTTGGCGGCATGTTCTTTGCCTATGTCTGCCTGCGCCCTGCGGCCATGGAAGTACTCGACCCCCCCCTGCGCCTGACCCTTTGGAAAAAAGTCTTTGACCGCTTTTTTCCGGCGGTCTGGGTGGCGGTGGCTCTCCTTCTCCTTAGCGGACTGGTCATGCTCCTTGGCCAGGGGTTTGCCGAAGCGCCGAAGTATCTGCACATCATGTTCGTGACCGGGTTAATCATGGTCGCCGTGTTTATCGGCGTGATCACCGTTCCCTTCCGCGCCCTGGCCGATGCGGTGGAGGCCAAAAACTGGCCGGCGGGCGGTGCGGCACTTGGCACTATTCGCAAACTGGTGGGTTTTAACCTCGCCCTCGGCTTGGTCACCATTGCCATTGCCACCTTGGGGCGCTGGTTGTGAAATTCATCCAGTCCCGCGATAACCCGTTTTTCAAGGAATTGCGGCGGCTGGCCGAATCCGGCAGGGAGCGTAAAAAAAGCGGCCTGACCCTGCTTGACGGCATGCATCTGATCGAAGCCTACGAGGCATGCCGTAGTCCGGTGCAGACTCTGGTCGTGAGCGAAAGTGGCTTGAACCAGGCAGAAATCGCCCACTTTGTGCAGGGGCGGCATGTCGCTGTTTTAAGCGATGCCCTGTTTCGTGAAACCGCCCAGGTTGAAACGCCCAGCGGCATCATGGCCGTGGCAGAGCAGCCGGTGCCCGGGCAGGTGCTGGATTTCTCCATCGATTCCGTGTTGCTCGACGGAGTTCAGGACCCCGGCAATCTTGGCAGCCTGCTGCGTACTGCGGCGGCGGCAGGATTCCGGCAAGTCTTGTTGAGTGGTGACTGCGCCGGTGCCTGGTCACCCAAAGTGCTGCGCGCCGGGCAGGGCGCTCATTTTGTTCTCGATATATTCGAAGAGGCTGATCTGCCGGCCTTTCTAAGTCAATTCCAGGGGACGACCGCTGCGACCAGCCTGGATCAGGCAACACCGATTTACACCGCCGACCTGAACGGCCCGCTGGCTTGGGTTTTCGGTTCCGAAGGGCAGGGCGTTCGTCCGGAAGTGCTTGAAGCATCCCGTCTGCGCGTTACCATTCCCATGCCGGGGAAGGTTGAGTCCTTGAATGTCGGCGCCGCTGCCGCCATCTGCCTGTTCGAGACGGTGCGGCGTCGTTTAGCGTAGCTTCAACTCTTGCAGGATGGTGGTGGCAATTTCCTCGATCGACTTGCTCGACGAGTCCAGCCAGCGAATTCCTTCCCGGCGCATCATTTTTTCACCTTCCGCCACTTCATAACGACAGTTGGCCAGCGAAGCATACTTGCTGTTCGGGCGGCGTTCCTCGCGGATGCTGGACAGGCGCTCCGGCTGGATGGTCAGTCCGAACAATTTGCTGCGGTGTTTTTCCAGACTGCCCGGCAGCTTGCCGCGCTCGAAATCTTCCGGAATAAGGGGGAAGTTGGCCGCCTTGAGGCCGAATTGCATGGCCAGGTAAAGGGAGGTGGGCGTCTTGCCGCAGCGGGAAACGGCGACCAGCACCACGTCGGCCTGCTCCAGATCGCGGTCGGTAATGCCGTCGTCGTGGGCCAGGGTGTAATTGATGGACTCGATGCGCTTCTTGTAATCGGAGCTGTCCGCCGAGCCATGGGAGCGGCCGACCGTATGGCTGGACTTGACCCCCAGTTCGGCTTCCAGCGGCGCCAGAAAAGTCTCGAAAAAGGACAGGCTATAGGCATCGGCCTCGTGAACGATAGCCGCCAACGCCTGATCCACCAGGGTGGTAAACACGATGGGCCGCATGCCATCTTTTTCCCCCCTGGCGTTGATTTGCGCGACGGCATCGTGGGCTTTTTCCGGGCTGTCGAGAAAGGGAATGCGGATCTGGGTGAATTCCACATCCTCGAACTGGGTAAGCAGGCTGTGACCCAAGGCTTCAGCGGTCAGGCCGGTGCCGTCGGAGACATAGAAAATTGTGCGTTTGATGATCATGGGGGGATTTTACGTGGAATGTGTGTCGAGATGAAAACGGTAAAGGCAATGAAGCCATGGATTTGTTGAAAATGCCAAATGTGTTTTGTGTTGCGTGTAGGACATTAAAAAGCAGCCCGATACCATTGATTATCCACAAAGGACTTGAATCAGCTTCCTGTTTATCATACTGTGGAGATAATCGGTGCGGTTGAGTGTGATTTTGAGCAGCGGTCCGGTCCGGATAGAGCATAATTGCGCTATTGGAATCGGTGTGGTAACTGCTCTCACCATGAATGAATTTAGAGGATGACGTAAATGGCGACGTTTATTGTAAGCAAAGAATCAGCCGGGACGCAGACCAAGGGTACCTATGCCAGTGATGTTTTTGAGGTGACGGGAGGCAGTAACACCATCGCTGGGGAGTCAGGCTTTGATACCGTTGTGTTTTCCGACAGTATTGCGCATTTTTCTATGGCTACCCTGAACGGTATTACTCATGTCAAGGGTAATACTGGTGCGCTTTCACAATTCAGAGGCACTGACACAGCATTTTTTAATATCGAACAGGTAAATTTCCTGGACGCTGTGGTGCCAATTGCTACGAGCAGTACTGCTAGTTGGGCTATTGTTGGAACAAGCGCTTCGGAAAAAACAGTGGGTACAAACGCGAGTGATGTGATCGATACCCGAGGAGGAAGCGATCAGATTGACGGTGGTGCGGGTGACGATACACTTGTCATTTTTGACACGATTACCAATTTTTCGATGTCTTCAACCAGTGGCATCACACATGTAAAGGGCAACTCCTATGCCCTGGCACCTTACAAGAACACCGATACTATTCTAATCAACATGGAATATGTACAGTTCACTGACCGTCTGGTCCCTATTTCGGGAAATCCCAACCAGAATGATACGTTCAATGCGGCAAAGACGAGTGAAACTATCGACGGTGGGGCCGGAATAGATACAGTAATTTTTAACGGGACTGCTTCCGGGACCGGTCCAACCTATACGATCACCAATTCATCCGGGAGCTGGGTGGTGGCAAATGCCACCGAGGGTGCTCACACCCTCCTGAACATTGAACGGCTTCAGTTCACCGACACCAACGTTGCCATTGATATCAGTGGAACTGCCGGTCAGATTTACCGTTTATATAACTCTGCCTTCCATCGCACCCCGGACAGTGGCGGCTTCAAATACTGGATGAACAATATGGATAACGGCATGGCGCTTCAGACCGTCGCCACGGCTTTTGTCGCCAGTGCTGAATTCACCAGTATTTATGGCGCCAACCTGTCCGGTGGCCAGCTGATCAATGCCTTGTACTACAACGTGTTACACCGTACTCCCGATCAGGGGGGGTATGACTACTGGCTGGCACAGCTCAACTCCGGTGCGGCAAGCCAGGCTTCACTGCTGGTAAGCTTTTCCGAGTCGGCGGAGGGGCAGGCCAACATCATTGGTCAAATTGGCGGCGGTATCTGGTTTAGCTGATTTTGCTTCGCATTTGAATCAAGAAGCAGCCCCCTGCGCAGGGGGCTGCCAATAGACATCTCGGGGGCTCCGTGGCATCAGTTGTGAGCGGGGGAGCAGCGGGCCGGTGAAGCAAGTTGGCAGGTTAAGGTTAAATCCCCGTGCTTCCCGGCGGCATTCAGTCAAACAGGTTGAGCAAGGAATCCAGCCCGCCGAAATTGATTGCTACGCTGGCTTGGGCACGGGTCGCCGGTTTGGCGCGGAAAGCGACGGAGAACCCGGCTTCCGCCATCATCAAAAGGTCGTTGGCGCCATCGCCGCAGGCGATGACCTGATCGCTCCTCAGCCCGAGTTCGGCCGTCAGGCGCTTCAAGTGCCGGGCCTTGGCGGCGGCATCGACAATCTCTCCCACCACCCGACCGGTCAGCTTGCCACCCGAAATTTCCAGTTCGTTGGAAGTGGCAAAATCAAAACCCAGTTCGATGCGCAGCCGCTCGGTAAAGTAGGTAAAGCCGCCGGAAAGAATCGCCGTGCGCAGGCCGGCGTTTTGCGCCGCCTCCAGCAACTCGCGGGCGCCGGGAGAAAGCAGCAGCCGCTCGCCAAAAACCCGTGCCAGCACCCGCGCATCCAGCCCGGCCAGCAGGGCCAGGCGGCGGCGCAGGCTCTCCTGGTAATCCAGCTCACCACGCATGGCCGCCTCGGTCACCGCCGACACCTCGGCCTTTTTGCCGGCAAAGTCGGCCAGCTCGTCGATGCACTCGATGGTGATGAGGGTCGAATCCATGTCGAAGGCGATCAGGCCAAAGTCCGAGAGCTTTCTGCCGGCCTCGACAAAGGCCCAGTCCAGCCTTTCCGCTTCAATGAGAGGAATCAGGGCGTCAAACTCGGGGCGGCAGCTTGCGCCCTCAAAGCACACCACCTGCGGCGGGCGCGGGGAAACCTTGCTGGCGCCAACAGCGGCAGCAATGCGTTCGAGAAGAAAAGTGGGGAGGGCATTGCCCTGGATGATGAGGTTCATGGGATTCTGTGAGGTTGGGAGTGGGGTGAAAACGTGGTTTGTCACATATTATTCGAGGGGGATATTATTGCTCTCTAATTTATTAAGTGAGCGACCTGAGCGGCTTTTCGCACAGTTCCGCTCGATTGAAAGGTTATGCATTATTTTGGAAGCGGAAACTTTTTTACAGTGCCAGCCAGCGTGTCGACAAGATAAAGACCGCGACACTTGCGCTGAATTGGGGGGCGGCTATCTGGCCAAAATACTCCGCTTCCGCCACCACCAAAATTCCCCTTTTTTCCATCTTCGGTAAAACTGTCGCCAGTTCCAGATACTGCACAAACGACCACAGGTGCACCACAGCCCTGAGCCCAGTTCTTTAGGGCGGTAGACCAATATGGTTGCGACATCAGCGCGCCATACGTTGAAACCACAATTGGGACATTCTTGCCTGCGCCAAGACGAATTGCCTCATACATCATTCTTGTGCCGGTTGGGGATGGATTATCGGCCGCATCAGCACAGATCAACGGAATGCAACTGTTTCCAGACCAGTCAAACCTTATCGGTTCGCCACCTGGCGCAATTGCCGGCTCTTGCCAGGGCAAGCGTTTAAAGTATCTGTTAGTGACTTTTCCGTCGTAGGAAAGAAAAACAGCATTTCTCTCTACTCCATTTTCGATAACGTATCCTCCTGCAATAACGGCCGCTCCTTTGCATCGACTGCTAATTTCAGCAAGGATTCCATGCGCTTCTTCGATTGGAACGGCAATGTCAAATGGCATACATTCCGGGAATACGATCAGGTCTGCGTTAGCCGTCTGTTTCAGAAGAGCACCGATCTCCTTATGACTCCAGAAAGGATCTTTAACATTTAATTGTATAAGCGCGATTTTCATGGGCAAAGTGGTGTCACTGCTAATGATGTATTACGTAGAGTTCAGGCGCGCGGCGCGGCTTTATCGCGCAACGTCCCTTGGAACGAAATGTTAGATTTCACGAATTATTGTTGAGCGGCGTAACTCATCTTCAGGAAAAACTCTGCCAGTTTTTAAGCACATGTATATATGCTCAAACACCAAGCCGGGTTTTCCATTTTCTTTCCCACTCCGAAAATATGAATGCCCCTTCGGATTGTCATAGGCATTGTTCACGTCGTCGCAGTCAACTACATACACATTTTTTGGCGTCATCTCCATGTTTTCCGGCCCTGTGTGTCCCAAGCGACGAGACGTAATCTTATTTTTCAAATTTGCTGCTTTGCTTGCGCGCAAGGCCAAATCATCTGAAGCAAAATAGACAACTACATTCCGCGAGGCATCACAGATTAATTTGGCTCTCTCAGTCCGATGAATAGACTCGTTCTCTATGTCTGCTGCAACAAGAAACGTATTGCGAAATAGAAGTGGGACGCCATCGGCGAGATCATATCTATCCCATGCGCACAAAGTTTCTCGAAGCACTCTATTTCCCATGGAGTGGGCAAGAACGTTGATTCGTTTTAGGCAAGGGTCAGTATCGGGGGAGTTTAAATTCGACTCTCTCCACTCAAGGAATCGACTTAATGCCCTCGATAGCGACAATGCGCTCCCATCAGCGGACTTCTGATCGTCCCAGTAGTCCTTGACAATTCCCAAGTCGTTATCGCACGGCCAGATTACGGGAACGACCAAAACCTCTTCTGCATCCTTTTGATCACACAGATTCTGAAACTCTGTGGCGGCCTCAAAAACATCATCTGGTAGATTCGAGAAACCATGAATGTAGAGCACGATTTGACGGTATTTAACGCATTTCAGTTCTGATAGAAAGCTCATTCCGCCAACTTCTGTGAGGCTTCCATCAGCACCTCTCCTGCAAAAAAATACAGAATTGCTTGGAGCGTTATTTTTCAAATCAAACTCGAATTTTCTACCTGCTTTTGATTGGATCGAACCTTTCGGAAACCTATTCGTTATAAACAGCATCGCAGTTCCTCCGTGTGGAAAATGAATTTAACGTTTGAACTCACCGGACTGCGTGGCTTTTTGCGCAGGTCCGGTGGAGGGGCGGGTAGTGCAATTGCCCACATGGACGACAATCACCTCGCACCAAATCTCTTGCGCCGTGACAGATGACGAATCTCAGCCTCAATCTTCAGAATTGTTATTTCCTTTACGCGACAGTCAAGACCGTGGGCCTCTTCGCTTGGCTTCTGAATTTTCCGGTACCAGCCTAAGAAGCCAATAAATGGACAACTAACTGCGAAAAACACGTAGACCGGCATTAGCCAATAGAAACCCATCGCTTTCAAGATTTCCAAATCCTCTCCGGGTTTGCGGTCAAGAACATCCTTGTTCTTTTCAATCGTTTGGCGATGGTTATTAAGGGCCATTTGTAGAAACTGTTGTTCTTGCTCAAGAGTGGCGTCAGGTGGTGTCCATTCGAGCTTGTTCTCTTTAGGGCGGTTGGCTTTGATCGAGTCCAATCGAGCTGATATTTGGATTTCCATTCGCTCAGAGAAGAAATAGGCTTGGGAGCGCTTCGCCTCTTTCGAATTTTGAAATTGAAGGTAACCAAGCCAAGAAAAAAATACGAGCAATCCGAGCAGTAACCAGAGGCCGGAAATTGCGACGAACTTGTATAAATTGTCAGTTGGAGGTGAAGGGAGCCAATTCACAGTAGGTATTCCTATAGCACTAATGTTTGAATTCACCGGGCTACACGGCTTTTCGCCCAAGTTCGGTGCAATGATGGGTTGGGCGCCTTGCTATCAGTGTGCTGGACAATTTGCAGCTTGAGTTGTACATTAATCCGTACATGTACGGAGGCCTGAAATGGATGCAATGACCTACACCGCCGTTCGCGCAAACCTCGCCAGAACCATGGATAGGGTTTGTGACGACCACGAAGCGTTGATTATCACCCGAAACGGCGAGCAAGCCGTGGTGATGCTCTCGCTCGAAGATTACAAAGCGCTTGAGGAAACCGCCTATCTCCTTCGCACCCCTGCTAACGCCAAGAGACTGCTCTCGGCCGTTGCCCAACTGGATGCCGGCAAAGGCGCCGAACGGGAACTGGCGGAGTGAAGCTGATTTTTGCGGATGAGGCATGGGAGGATTACCTCTACTGGCAAAAACAAGACCGGCGAATGGTTGAACGGATCAACAAGCTGATTCGTGAAACCCAACGCGAACCCTTCGCCGGAGTAGGAAAGCCGGAGGCTTTGAAGCACGCGCTATCAGGATTTTGGTCACGCCGCATAACAGATGAGCATCGCATGGTTTATCGCGTAGAAGGGGACGCACTTTTGATCGCCCAATTGCGGTTTCATTATTGAGGTGCCAAACGTTTGAATTCATCGGCACTGCGCGGCGTTATCGCACAGCGTTCGGTGGAGTAATGGGTTGGGCATCGGTGGAATGCTTGGCGACAAGCAGCTTGATTTCGGGAAGAATCTTGGAGTCCCAGCTCTTGGTGCCGTAGAACGTAGCAACCCGGACCTTGTTCACGTAGAACCCCCACCCTGGCCGGCCAAGGTTTTTTTCCTCGCCACGATCTAGCCGTTCCTTGAGCCACTTGATATCTGGAGCGAAGTGCTCGTCGGTATATGGATCAGCCAACCGCGCATTCTTGATTACGCGATAAGTGAGCTTCTTGAACTCTTCAGAGCTTTTCAGTCCGCTTTCCATTCCTGACCACGAGCTTTCCCAGTAGGTGCACCACTTACAATCCTGAGAGCTCCAGTACACCAACAAGAGTTCTGGTTTTGATATGGTCGGCGTATCCGCAAGTGCAGAGCGCAGAAGCCCAGACGTTGTAAATACCACAAGCAAAATAGCTATCCAGCGATTCATTTTTCCTCCGATGTAGATGCCCAACGAAGCTGTAGAAAAACCCCATCCGGAAAAATGGGGGGTGATTTTTGGGGGTGGTTTACCTCTCCCGAGATTGAGACCGTCGATTCTGGCGCGATTGTGAAAGCTGTTTTGTTCGGAAGCGGAGTCATTTCTTGCGGATTTGTGTTTTTCTACGGCGTCAACGTAAAGTCGACAGCATATCTGAAGTATATGCTGTTCGACAGTTGTATATTCCATCCAGCACGGCGCTGCGATTTCCGCTTCCAGCATGGGTTTTTGGCGATTTTTGCCCGGCAGGGCCGAGTTTGTCTGGCGGAGAAATGCGGCGTTTCGTCAGGATAGACAGCATTTTTCCCCTATACCCTGCCTTGACGATGGCCATTCCGGAAAATATGGCGTCGAAAGAAGCTCTTGCCGTAAGGGGGGCGGCTGTTTTCTTGGATAGGTGCCAGCTTGTCCGGCAGGGGAATCCTTCCGGCGCATCCTCTCTTGCCATGGCTGAGTGGAAAACAGGGATAGCCGGCTCGGCGGAGCGCGGGCGATCTGTCATCGGCAAGGCCATGGTGATCACTCCTGTGCGGCGGCTGAACCGGTCTTGCGCCAGCATCCAGCCGCCCGGCAAGCTGCCGCTTAGTCGCCCTTACGCTCCGGCAGCACATCCCGCAGCATGACCGCCGTATCGCGGATCATTTTCTCCGTGGTGTCCCAATCGACGCAGGCGTCGGTCACCGAGCAGCCGTACTTGAGCTGGCTGAGATCGGCGGGGATGGACTGGTTGCCGGCTTCGAGGTTGGATTCGATCATGACGCCGACCAGGGATTTGTTGCCGCCGCGAATCTGGTTGACGATGTCGGTCATGACCAGAGGTTGCAGCTCGGGTTTCTTGAAGCTGTTGGCGTGGGAGCAATCGACCACGATGTTGGTCGGCAGCTTGGCCTTGATCAGCGCCTGTTCGGTCATTGTGATGGAAACGGTGTCGTAGTTGGGGCGCCATTGCCCTTGGTGCGCACCACGGCAACGCTGCCCTGGCCGTTGATGCCGAGGAAGGAGTGGGGCTTGGAGGCGGAGAGGATGGCGTTGATGGCCACGGTGAGGTCGCCGCTGGTGCCGTTCTTGAAGCCGACGGGGGTGGACAGGCCGGAGGACATTTCGCGGTGGGTCTGCGATTCGGTGGTACGGGCACCGATGGCTGTCCAGGTGATGAGGTCGCCGTAGTATTGGGGGGAAATCGGGTCGAGGGCTTCGGTGCCGGTGGGCAGGCCGATTTCGCTGACATCGAGAAGGAACTGGCGGGCTTTTTCCATGCCCACGTCCACGCGGAAGGAATCGTCCATGAAGGGGTCG
>CAZHVZ010000052.1:388-905 GCA_964536245.1 uncultured Rhodocyclaceae bacterium | reverse complement strand
AAAAGGCGGTGGTCCTTGCCATCGAGAATCTTGCGCAGGGCGTCGCGGCCATGGGTGATGGTTTTCTCGGCCTTTTTCGACAAGGGCAGGCGGGCGTGGATTTCCTCCGGTGTCGGCATGGTGTCGAAGGCGGAGACGTTGACGTTTTCGATGTTGGGAGTAGTCATTTTTTCAATGGGTGAGCTGGTGAATCATGTCTTTCACTGCGGCAACCTTGTCGTTCAGGGTCGGGCAATGGCGTAAAAGCGAAATTTTATCCTGTCCGGCCAGCTTATAGCTGCGGTTTTTCTGGATCAAATTGATTATCTTGATCGGTTCGATAGGCGGATTCTTCGCGAATTCCGGGCCGAATTGCAGGGTGATCTGGTCGTTGGTCGCATCCAGCTTCTGCACGCAGAAGGGTTTGACCAGCAGGCGCAGGCGGTGCGTGGCGAGCAGCGACTGGCCTTGCAGCGGCAGTTCGCCGAAGCGGTCGACCAGTTCCGCCGACAGCTCGTCGATTTCCTCGAGCGAGTGC
>CAZHVZ010000052.1:0-378 GCA_964536245.1 uncultured Rhodocyclaceae bacterium | reverse complement strand
TCCAGCTCATCATCGGTCGCGGCCTCCGCTATGCGCTTGTACAGCGTCAGGCGCTCGTGCACGTCCGGGCAGTAGGCGTCGGGCAGCAGGGCGGGCGTGCACAGGTTGATCTCGGTGCCGATGCCGAGCGGCTGGGTGAGGTCGGCGGCAGCCAGGTGCTTGCCTTGTTTCAGCGCGGCGACAGCCCGATTCAGCATGTCGGTATACATATTGAAACCGACTTCCTGCATCTCGCCCGACTGGTTGTCGCCCAGCACCTCGCCGGCACCGCGAATTTCCAGATCGTGCATGGCGAGGAAGAAACCGGAACCGAGTTCTTCCATCGCCTGAATGGCGTCGAGGCGCATCTTGGCCTGCTTGGTCATCGCCTTTTCGTCC
>CAZHVZ010000051.1:17135-22848 GCA_964536245.1 uncultured Rhodocyclaceae bacterium | reverse complement strand
ACAACATGAAGGAAGAGAACATGCTCTACCCCATGTGTGACCAGTATCTTTCCGCCGAACTTCCGGAACTGCTCGAGCGTCTGGAAACCGAGCTGGCTGAAGCATGAACCATCCCAAAACCCGGCATGTGATCGATGCCCGCTTCATGGAGCCGCCCGAGCCTTTCGTGCAGACCATGGAGCTGCTGGATACCTTGCCGGTCGGGGAAAAAATGCTTCTTCTTCTCTATCGCGAACCGCACCCCTTGTACCGCGTTCTCGACAAAAACGGTTACCAGCATGAAGCGGAGCTGGTCGCCGACGGGACATTCGAAATCCTGATCTGGCGCTGAACCTTTCCGATGCAGGCCCTGTTGTCGTTTGACAAGGCGCCGCCCTTTGCGGCGCCTTTGAAATTTTTCCTTGCTGCCCCCTTGTTTGCCATGCTGGCCGGCTTGCTATTGGTCATTGTCGGCCCGGAATTACTGGCCTCCCGGTGGTCACCCTTTGCCTTGGCGGCTACCCACTTGCTGACTGTGGGTTTCATGCTGCAAGTGATGCTGGGGGCGCTCCTGCAAATTCTGCCGGTGGTCGGAGGCGCTAATGTTCCCCAGGTTCTGCTGGTGTCCCGGCTTGTTCATGCCGGCCTTAGCCTGGGTACCGTTCTTTTGGCGGCAGCCTTTCTGACCACCTTGCCCCTGCTCTTCATTGCTGCCGCTGGCGTGCTGGCCGGCGCTGTTCTGATTTTTCTGGCAACTGCCGGCTGGGCGTTGTTTTCCGTCCCGTCCAGCAGCCCCACCTTGCGCGCTCTGAAGCTCTCCATGGCTGGATTGGCCGGCGTACTGTTTCTTGGCTGTTTCCTTTCCCTGAGCCTTGCTCTTGGCTGGTCTTTCCCCCTTTCCTTGCCGCAAGTGGTCAGTCTGCATACCGCCTGGGGGCTGGGGGCATGGGCCGGAGTGTTGTTGGCGGGCATGTCCTATGTCGTGGTGCCGATGTTTCAATTGACGCCGGGTTACTCGGCCCGTTTCAGTTGGTGGTGGCCGCTGGCTATGGCTGGGACAGTTGTTGCCTGGACGGCGGTGGCGGGTCTCGGAATCGAGGCGGCGGGCGAGTGGTTTGCATCGGTGGCGGCGCTGGTCGGACTTTATTTTGCCGGCTACAGCGGGCATCTGCAACGTCAGCGGCGGCGGGCACGGCCTGATGCCACTTCTCGCTACTGGCAGCTTGGCTTGGCCTGCACCATGGCGGCGCTTCTCATGCCGCTGATTGCACTGGTGTGGCCTGCAGTCAGCCAATGGGACGGCTGGACTCCATTATTTGCCGTGCTGCTGCTGATCGGCGGGTTCATGTCCTTCATCATCGGCATGCTCTACAAGATCATTCCGTTTCTGGCGTGGCTGCATTTGCAGAATATGGGAAAGGGGCGGGTAGCTGCCCCCAATATGAACAAATTGCTCCCGGAAAAAAATTGCCGCTGGCAGATGTTCGGGCACTTGACCGCATTGCTGTTTTTGCTGCTCGCCGTGGTTTTTCCCGATCATTTGTCCCGCCTGGCCGGTTTTTTGTTCCTGGCGGCCAATGGCTGGTTGTTGGTCAATCTGTTGGCAACTTTTCGCCGCTATCGCAAACATGCCGCGACTCTGGGCAAGGAAGGGGTGGCTTAGTCATGTATATGCTGCTCAAGCATTTGCATGTCACCTGCGTTGCCTTGAGTGGTTTTGGCTTTTGTGTAAGAGCTTACTGGATGCTGGGGCAGTCGCCTCGTTTGCGGGAGCCTTGGGTCAAGCTGTGGCCCCATGCAGTGGATACGGTATTGTTGGGGAGCGCCCTGAGCATGGCGATACTCAGTTCTCAATATCCTTTTGTCCAGACCTGGCTGACGGCAAAACTGTTTGGCCTGCTGACCTATATCGGCTGTGGGACGATGGCGCTGAAGCGGGGGAAAACACGGGAAATCAGGCGGATATTTCTGGCCTTTGCTCTTGCCGCCTACGGCTATATCGTTTGCGTCGCACTGACTAAAACGCCCTTTCCGATGATTTGAAACTATCCGGTTTGCATCGGGCCGGCCACAGTTGTAGCATGACAGCGTAAATCGGTTTGACCGATGGTTGTGCAATTTTGCCAGGAGGCAGTTTTGAAGCTGCAAACCCGTATCTGGCTTTGGCTCGGGGTGGTCATGCTCGGGTCCATGTCCGTCAGTCTGGCGCTGGACTATCGCCAGATGGAGGCAAATGTTCGCAACGACATGCGCGGCGAAGCCCGCGATTTGCGCGGCGTGATCATGGCCATGCGGCGCATCTATCAGCAGCCCTTCGTGAATGGAGATGTCGAGTTGAATGACAAGACGCTTCCTTTCCTCCCTGCGCACTCACTAAGCAGGATATCCCTTGATTTTTCCAATTGGTCAAAGAGTGGTCTGACATTCAACAACGTTTCGGACCGGCCGCGCAATCCCGGGAATATGGCGGATGCGGATGAAATGAAGGCGATCGAGTGGTTTCGTTCCCATCCGCAGGAAACGGAATATGTCGCCGAAATCGTTGGTGCGAACGGGCTGGGTTATTACCACGTGACAACACCAATCTGGATGGAGGCCTATTGTATTAAGTGTCATGGCAAACGTGAGGACGCCCCTCCGACCATTCGCGACATCTACGACAGTGCCTTCAACTACAAGGTTGGTGATTTGCGAGGTGTGGTCAGCATCAAGATTCCCCTCGGCGAGGTCAGCACACGCAGCATGGCGTTGTGGTACAGCCGTCTGGGATGGATGCTGACCGGGTATCTGGCGGTGTTTCTTGTCCTTGGCTGGTTGATGAATCGTTTGGTGACCCGTCGTATCGCCGCTCTGGAGATGACGGCTGAGGAGTTGGCTGCCGGGAATTACGCCTCCCGCCATAACGATCAGGGAAATGACGAAATCTCGGCCCTCAGCCGGAGTTTTGACCGCATGGCCCAGTCGATTGAGGAGCGGGACAGGGACTTGCACCGTCATCATGACCACCTTGAAGAACTGGTCAATGAACGCACCAGAGAGTTGGCAGCAGCCAGGGATGCCGCCAATGCGGCGAGTACGGCGAAGAGCGAATTTCTGGCCAATATGAGCCATGAAATCCGTACGCCGATGAACGCCATCATCGGCTACGCCAATCTCCTGCAAAGGGGGAGGCTTGAGGAGCGGCAACAGGACCAGTTGGGGAAAATGACCCAGGCAGCCGATCATTTGCTGGAAATCATCAACGACATTCTCGATTTCTCCAAGATTGAGGCCGGGAAATTCAGCATTGAAGCGACCGATTTCGAACTTGACCGTGTCCTCGGACGGGTTTGTGCCCTGACCGCCGAGCGTGCGGCAGACAAGGGGGTTGAGGTGATCAATGATGTTGATCCCCGCTTGTCCGGAGTGCTGGTGGGAGATCCGATCCGCCTTGGGCAAGTATTGCTCAATTTTTCTGGAAATGCCGTCAAGTTTACCGATCGCGGTTCCATCGTCATTCGTGCCCGGATTGAGAGCGAGGACGAGTCGGGACTCATGGTTCGCTTCGAGGTGCAGGACAGCGGGATCGGAATACAACCAGAAGCCCTGAGTAAGCTATTCCAGTCTTTCCAGCTGGCCGACGCTTCCACCACCCGACGTTTCGGCGGTACCGGCCTGGGCCTGGCGATCAGTCACCGTCTGGCGGAAATGATGGGCGGGGTGGTGGGGTGTCGCAGCAAGCCCGGAGCAGGGAGTGTTTTCTGGTTTACCGCCAAAGTGAAACGCAGTTCAAGCAAGGCCGTCGCCCGCGTGTTGGCCGATGAAATAGCCGGCAAGCGGGTGCTTGTGGTGGATGATGTTGACGACGCCCGCCTCAGTCTGGCTGCCATGTTGCAGACCTTGGGGCTGCGGACCGAATGCACCGATTGTGGGGAGCACGCGGTGTCTCTGGTCAAGAGGGCGGATGAATGCGGTGATCCCTTCCATCTGGCCGTTCTCGACTGGCGGATGCCCGGTATGGATGGAATAGAAACGGCCCTGAAGTTGAAAACCCTGCCCATCCATTCGCTTCCCCTCAGGTTGTTGGTCACGGCCTACGATCACTCGATGCCTGATAGTGAGGTAGAGCGGGGAGGGTTCTCGGCGGTGCTGGAAAAACCGGTAACCGCTTCTCTCCTGTTTGAAACGCTGCAAAGGGTATTTGGCCAAGCCGGGCATCAGGATGTGCGCCGTATTTCACCTTCTGTCGTCGAACAAACCTTGCGTCACGATTACGCCTCGGCCAATCTGCTTCTGGTTGAGGACAATCCGGTCAATCGGGATGTTGCCCTGGAGTTGCTGGGGGACATCGGATTTACCGTGGATGTCGCCGAGCATGGTGCTCAGGCGGTTGATCGGGCCGGGTGCAAGACCTACGACCTGATTTTGATGGACGTTCAAATGCCGGTTATGGATGGACTGGATGCCACCCGGGCCATTCGGGGTCACGGAAGCAACAAGACCACCCCGATTGTTGCCATGACGGCCAATGCGTTTGACGAGGACCGGAGGCGTTGTCTGGAAGCAGGAATGAACGACCATGTCGGCAAGCCGGTCAATCCTGATTTGCTTTTCGCAACACTGTTGAAATGGCTGCCCCGGAGCCCCAAAAATCCTTCCAGTCCTGAACTTTTGCCTGCCATGGAAAAAGACGGACCAAAACAAGCCGGAGTCGAAAGTCTGGTTGGTATCGCAGGGCTGGACCTGACTCTTGGCTTGAGAAATGTTCGCGGAAAAATACCGATTTACCGGCGATTGCTGCTTCAGTTCGTGACTGCGCAAGGCCCGACCATGTTGTCCCTGACGGATGTTCTCGCGCAAGGGAACTTGGCTGAAGTCAAACGTCTGGCCCACTCGCTGAAAGGCGTTTCCGGTACCTTTGGCGCTATTGCCATTCATGCCCAGGCCAGTCGCCTGGAAATGGCGGTGGAGCAGGGGGCATCGCCGGAAGTGTTGAACGGGCTGGTCAGCGAGTTGACAGCAACCCTTGAGCAGTTTTTTGAGGCAGTGCGGGTTGCTCTGCAGGAATAAAACTGGTCAGGAGTCTGCACCGTTTGTTGCCGGTGATGGCAGATGCGACGCAGCCCGGACGGGGTAGATGTTGCTTCATGCCTGATGGGTCATCAGGGTCTTCAGCCCGGCAATGTTGAGAATGCGGATATGCTTTTGCTGTACGGCGATCAGGCCTTCTTCCTGAAAACGGGAGAAGGCGCGGGAAACTGTTTCCAGTTTCAAACCGAGATAGCTGCCGATTTCTTCCCGGGTCATGCGTAGATAAAACTCGGCGTGGGAAAACCCTCGCGCTGTGAAACGCTGCGACAGATTAAGCAGGAATGCGGCGAGACGTTCCTCGGCACGCATGGTGCCCAGCAGCATCATGACTCCGTGGTCGCGAACAATTTCCCGGCTCATCACCTTGTGAAAATGATGTTGCAGGGTAATGATCTCTCGCGACAACCCTTCCAGCCGGGTGAAGGGAATGGAGCAAATTTCGCTGTCTTCAAGGGCGATGGCATTGCAGGTGTGGTGTTCGGTGCAGATTCCGTCAAGACCGAGCAGTTCACCGGTCATCTGGAAACCGGTTACCTGGTCGCGGCCATCCTCCAGCAGGACGCCAGTCTTGAAGAAGCCACTGCGAATGGCAAAGATGGAATCAAACTGCTGCCCGGCACGATAAAGGTGGTCGCCCCGCGTGATGCGACGGCGGGTGGACACG
>CAZHVZ010000051.1:10906-17125 GCA_964536245.1 uncultured Rhodocyclaceae bacterium | reverse complement strand
CCTCCTCGGAAAGACCGAGTGGCTTGCAGAGCTCACGTAGGTTACAGTTGGAGCAGGCGGTCTTGATGACCGTCAGGGAGATTTCTTGCGTAGCAGTGTTGGGTGGCATCATCAACCTGTTGGGGATTGATCCAAGTCAACCGCGATATAGCCTCTATCGAGCATAATTCGCGTAAATCTTTGCGGTACCTTTGATGAATTTCACGACGGAAAACCTTGTATTCGACCCTCAGATCATTCGCCGGTATGACGTAAACGGACCCCGTTATACGTCATACCCGACAGCGGATCGTTTTGTAGAGGCCTTTGACTCCGAAGCTGCCAAACTCTGGCTTGGCAAGCGCAACATCGGGGGCATCAGCAGACCCCTCTCATTATACTTTCACATCCCCTTCTGTAACACCATCTGTTACTACTGTGCCTGCAACAAGATCATTACCAAGGATCACGGGCGTAGTGCCAAGTACCTGAAGTACCTGGCCAAGGAAATTGCCCTGCAAAGCGGCTATCTGGATGGCGATCATGAAGTGATCCAGCTGCATTGGGGGGGCGGTACGCCCACTTTTCTGTCCCACGACGAGATGCGCCAGTTGATGGGGGCGACCCGGGAGCATTTCAAGTTGCTCGACGGGGGCGAATACTCCATCGAAGTTGACCCGCGCAAGGTTGATAACGCCACCGTGGCCCTGCTCGGTGAGTTGGGCTTCAATCGCATGAGTGTCGGTGTGCAGGATTTTGATGAAACCGTCCAGAAAGCCATCAACCGCATCCAGACCGAGCAGGAAACTGCCGAGGTTATTGCAGCGGCGCGGGCCAACGGTTTCAAGTCGGTATCGGTGGACCTCATTTATGGCCTGCCGCATCAGACTGTAATGGGCTTCAACCGCTCCCTGGAAAGGGTGCTGGAAATGAATCCGGATCGGCTGTCCATCTACAACTACGCGCATCTGCCCAGTCTCTTCAAGCCACAGCGGCGCATTCCCGAAGCGGCCATGCCGTCTGCCGATAGCCGTCTGCAAATTCTTGCTCTGGCCATTCGCAAGCTGACCGAGGCCGGCTACGTCTTCATCGGCATGGATCACTTTGCCAAGCCCGATGACGAATTGGCGGTTGCGCAGCGGCAGGGGCGGTTACATCGCAATTTCCAGGGTTATTCAACCTATGCCGACTGTGACATGCTGTCCTTCGGCATTTCTTCGATCAGCAAGGTAGGGCCGACCTACAGCCAGAACGTAAAAACCCTGGATGAATACTACGACCGTCTTGATGCCCAGCTTCTGCCGGTCTTCCGGGGCATTGAACTGACCGCCGACGACATTTTGCGCCGCTCCATCATCCAGGCACTGATGTGTCACTTCGAGTTGTCCATCGAGTCCATAGAAAGCGCTCACCTGATCGACTTCAAGAAATATTTTGCGGCCGAACTGGAAGATCTCAAGGAGTTGGAACAAGGGGGGCTGCTCAAGGTGGACGACGAATGGATTACCGTTTTGCCGCCGGGGCGTATGCTGGTGCGTGCCATTTCCATGGCCTTTGACCGCTATTTGCGGGCCGATCGCCAACGGACCCGATATTCCAAGGTAATCTGATCGGGGCTGCTCCCCCGGGGCCACCGGGGCGGATGGATAAAAAAAGCTTGAGCAGCCTGTCCGGTGTTCAGCTTTTTTGTTTTTACCCTGGATTTTCCTGCCAGCCAGCTGCCATCACGGTCAGCCGGTTCAGAACAACTCGATGTCGGCTGTCTGCTGCTGATGATGATTGCCCAAGCAACCGGAGTCGCACAGGGTCTCGTAGCAATCCACCCGGTTGCGTCCGTTTTCCTTGGTGAAATAGAGTGCCGAGTCGGCCCGCGCAAGCAGCTCTGTCGGCGTATCCATGGCATCAACCATGGTGTACCCAATACTTACCGTAATTTTTCCGGCAATCGGAAATTAACGGGATTTAAAACCGTTCCGGAAGCGTTCGAGCACTGCACGCCTTCATGACGCGCCGTGCCCATGACGGCCGCGCATTCCTCACCACCGAAGCAGAATAGATGGTCTGAAGGCGGAGCGATTCACGCATGAGTTGGGCAAAAACGATCACTGCTCCATCGCCGATAATATGACCGTGTTGATCGCTGACCCATTTCAAGTGATCAATGCCCATCTGTTCATCCTGCTCTTCCAACTCCTTGCTCGTGAATGGTGCGTTTCGTTGCCTCTCGATCAGGCCGTAGGGTGCATCGCCTTGCGGCAGCGTATAGGCATAGGAAAATCGATGCTTTTGTAATTTAAGGATTGGGTAATGCTTGGCCGGGTCAGTGCGGGTAAAATCAACCGGTTCCCATTTTTGTTGCTGGATATGCCGGATATCGGTTTTGCCGCGCTCTTTCTCGTCGGCCTGCTCGGTGGTACCCACTGCGTCGGCATGTGTGGCGGCATTGTCGGCGCCCTGAGTATGGGGGGGGTGACCCGCTGGTCCCTGCATTTTGCCTACAACGCTGGACGGATCGCTTCCTATGCTCTGGCTGGTGCTCTGGCCGGTACCCTGGGCGGTGCCAGCCTGATGCTCGAAGGTCAGTGGCCGGTGCGCATCATCCTCTATTTGCTGGCCAATCTGATGTTGGTGGCCCTCGGCCTTTACCTTATGGGCCTCACCCGGGTGCTGGCCTTTAGCGAGCGCATGGGCCAGAGTCTGTGGCAGCGGGTGCAGCCGTTGAGCCGACGCTTTTTGCCGGCGCGGACTGTGGCCCAGGCCTTTCCTCTCGGGCTGTTGTGGGGCTGGCTGCCCTGCGGTCTGGTTTACAGCGCCCTGACGACAGCCCTTACTGCCGGGTCGGCAACGCGGGGAGTCTTGGCGATGCTGGCCTTCGGCCTTGGCACCTTGCCCAATCTGCTGCTCGCCGGTATGGTAATCGGGCGAATCGGTGATTTTTTCCGGCGACCAGCGGTGCGGCGGGTATCCGGATTGCTGGTCCTGGGGTTCGGCCTATATGGTTTGCTCGGCGTTTCGCGCCTGATGCGCTGGGTTTGAGTTTGGGAACTGTTGAATGATGAATATTTTGCTGCCGGTCGACGGTTCGACCTGTTCCGATCGCGCTGTCGATCATGCCATCACCTTCGCCGGCAAGCTGGCCGGGGGCGTCCACCTCCATCTGATTTACGTTCATCCTCCCATTCCCATCGGGCGGGTGCAAGCACATATCGGCCATGACACCTTGCAGAACTACTACCGGGAAGAAAGCGAAACACACCTTGCCTCTGCCCGCCAGAGGCTGAATACCGCCCGGCTTGCTTACATTGATCACATCCATGTCGGGCAGCCGGCGGAAGTGATTGCCCGGCAGGCGGTGGAGCTGGGGTGTGAGCTGATCCTCATGGGAACCCATGGACGCAGCGCGGTGGCGGGTTTGGTCATGGGCTCCGTGGCAACGCGGGTGCTGCACCTGGCACCCTGCCCGGTGTTGCTGGTGAAATGAACGAATCCGATAACGTCCGGGTAGTCGAATTTGCCATTGCCGGCATGACCTGTGCCGCCTGCTCGGCGCGGCTGGAAAAGGTGCTCAACCGCCAGCCGGGTATCCAGGCCAATGTCAATCTGGCTTCCGAGCGTGCCCGGGTGCGGCTTTCCGGCCCGGCCGATGAAAACAATGTTGTGACGGCGGTAGCCAAGGCAGGCTTCTCCGCTACCCTGGTCGATCGCCATACCCGTGAACTGGAGAAAGCCCGCAAACAGGCTGCCTATCAGGCGGAGGTGCATCGTTTCTGGATTGCGGTGATTCTGACTCTGCCTCTGATCGGGCAAATGGTGTTCATGTTTGGTGGTGGCCACGATCATGAATTGCCACGCTGGTTGCAGTTTGCTCTGGCTACCCCGGTCCAGTTCTGGATCGGTTGGCGTTTCTACGATGGCGCTTTCAAGGCCTTGCGCGGCGGTGGGGCCAATATGGATGTACTGGTGGCTCTGGGAACCAGCATGGCCTGGGGATTTTCAGCCGTGGTCACGGTTCTCGGATTGCATCAGCATGTCTATTTCGAGGCTGGTGCAGCAGTCATTGCCCTGGTTCTCCTGGGCAAGCTGCTGGAGGCCCGGGCCAAGGCCAGGACTTCCCAGGCGATCGAGTCTCTCATTCGGCTCCAACCCAAGACGGCGAGGGTAGAGCGGGGTGGACAGCTATTGGAAATTCCGGTTGATGCTCTCATGCCGGAAGATGTTTTCATCGTCCGGCCCGGCGAGAGGGTGCCGGTGGATGGCGAGGTCATCGCCGGTCAGTCCAGCGTTAACGAAGCCATGCTCACCGGCGAGAGCATGCCGCTGATCAAGGGGGCCGGAAGCACC
This sequence comes from uncultured Rhodocyclaceae bacterium, assembly GCA_964536245.1. Lineage (GTDB taxonomy): Bacteria > Pseudomonadota > Gammaproteobacteria > Burkholderiales > Rhodocyclaceae > CAZHVZ01. The sequence goes on along the minus strand of CAZHVZ010000051.1, from coordinate 12,805 downwards.
GTGTTTGCTGCGACCGATAATGGTGAAGGGATGCTGCGCTGCCGCGCAACCGGCGTTGGCGAACATACTCTGCTGGCAGGCATTATTCGCCTGGTTGGCGAAGCCCAGGGATCGAAAGCGCCTGTGCAGAGACTGGCTGACCGGATCTCAGCCATCTTTGTGCCAGTGGTGTGTGTCTTGGCTGCCGCCACCTTTGTCGGCTGGTGGCTAGGCAGCGGAAACTTTGCCGAAGCCATGGTCAACGCCGTGGCCGTGCTGGTCATTGCCTGCCCCTGTGCTCTCGGACTGGCGACTCCGACGGCGATCATGGTGGGTACCGGGCAGGGAGCCGGAGCCGGTATTCTGGTCAAGAATGCCGAGGCGCTGGAGCGGGCCGAAAAAATCCGGGTTCTGGCTTTGGACAAGACCGGAACCCTGACCATGGGGGAGCCGCAGGTAACGGATGTGGTTTCCCTGGCCGGGGAAGAAATTGAGATCCTCCGCCTGGCGGCGGCGCTCGAACAGGGTTCTGAACATCCGTTGGCACGGGCGGTGTTGCGCCGCGCTCAAGCTTGTTCTTTGCCGGCGGTAGACGGATTTCTGGCGGTAGTGGGGCAGGGGGTTGTCGGGCGGGTGGAAGGCCGCGACTTGCGACTGGGCTCTGCTCAGTGGCTGGGAGTGGACGATTCGCGGGTGGCCGCCTTGCAAGGAGATGGCAAGACTGTCATTGCCCTTGCCGAAAACGACCGGCTGCTTGGCCTGCTGGCGATCACCGATCCCCTGCGGGCCTCTTCCGCAGCCGCTGTGCGCCGTTTGCAGGAAATGGGGATCCGGGTGGTCATGCTTACCGGCGACCATACGCTGACCGCAGCCGCCATTGCCCGGCAGGCCGGTATTGGTGAATTCCGGGCCGGTATCCTGCCGGCCGACAAGGCAGCGGTCGTGGGCGAGTTGAAGGCCGGGGGCGATCTGGTGGCCATGGTGGGCGACGGGATCAACGATGCGCCGGCGTTGGCCGCCGCCGATGTCAGTTTTGCCATTGGTGCCGGTTCCGATGCGGCGATCGAGGCGGCTGACCTGACCCTCATTCGCAATGACCTGAACAGCGTGGCCGATGCCATCAGCCTCTCTGCCGCGACGCTGGGCAAAATTCGCCAGAATCTGTTTTTTGCCTTCATCTACAATGTGCTCGGTATTCCGCTGGCGGCTTTCGGTCTGCTCAATCCGGTCATTGCCGGGGCGGCCATGGCCATGAGTTCGGTTTCTGTCGTGTCCAATTCCTTGCTCTTGCGCCGCTGGACACCAAAGAATTTGCAAACACAAGAAAATGGGAGTCAATAAATGGAGAACACCCGCATCAGGATTGGCGGAATGCACTGTGAAGGCTGCGTAAAAAACATTAGCGGCATTCTCGGTGGCTTGCCCGGTGTCGTGTCGGCAGTCGTTTCCCTGTCCGAGGAATCCGCCGAGGTCAGTTTTGACCCGGCCCGGGTGGAGCGTCCGGCTTTGCTGGCAGCCATTGAGGATGCCGGTTTTGACGCCGAGTAAAACAATAATGTCCTTGTCTAAGGGGTAACAAGTGTCCGAGAACATTCGCCTGACGCAGCTTTCCCATGGCGGCGGCTGCGGCTGCAAGATCGCGCCGGGAGTGCTGCAAAAAATTCTTTCCCAGAATGTCCGTGGTTATGCTCCCCCACAGTTGCTGGTGGGCATCGAAACCAGTGACGATGCGGCGGTGTATCAGATCAACGACAAACAGGCCATCGTCGCCACCACCGATTTTTTCATGCCGATTGTCGATGACCCGTTTGACTTTGGCCGTATCGCCGCTGCCAATGCCATATCCGATGTCTATGCCATGGGGGGCACGCCGCTCTTTGCCCTGGCCTTGGTAGGCATGCCGGTCAATACCTTGCCTCT
>CAZHVZ010000051.1:10493-10896 GCA_964536245.1 uncultured Rhodocyclaceae bacterium | reverse complement strand
CATTTTGGCCGGAGGCGAAGCGATCTGCGCCGAGGCGCGCATTCCGGTGGCCGGAGGACATACCATCGATTCCGTGGAACCCATCTACGGACTGGTTGCGATCGGCCTGGTGGATCTGGTCCATCTGCGGCGCAATTCCAGTGCCCGGGCCGGGGATCGGCTGATTCTCGGCAAGCCGCTGGGAGTCGGGGCATTCAGTGCCGCCTACAAGAAGGGAAAGCTGCTGCCTTCCGACTACGATGCCTTGATCGCCAGCACGACCAAACTCAATACGCCGGGGCCGGTGCTCTCCTGCCTGGAGGGAGTGCATGCGGTGACCGACGTTACCGGCTTCGGCCTCCTCGGGCACCTGATGGAGGTTTGCAAAGGCAGCGGCGTACGGGCGAAGCTGGACTTTTCAGCC
>CAZHVZ010000051.1:5876-10483 GCA_964536245.1 uncultured Rhodocyclaceae bacterium | reverse complement strand
CGAAGTATGCAAGGGTTCCGGACTCGGGGCGCGTCTCGACTTCTCCCATCTGCCCCTGCTGCCGGGAGTTCTCGAACTGATTCGCGACGGCAATGTGACCGGTGCCTCGGCGCGCAACTGGTCGAGCTACGGGGATCAGATTTGCCTGCCGGAATCCTTTTGCGAAATCGAGCGGGCCTTGCTCACCGATCCCCAGACATCGGGCGGCCTGCTGGTTTCCTGCTCTCCGGATACGGCAACGGAAGTTCTTTCCATTTTCCTTCAGCACGGCTTCAATCACGTCTCCGTAATTGGCGAGATGGTTGAAGGGGATGCCGTCGTGACCGTTTACTAGACTGCTTCCGGTCTGCCTGAAGCGGTGGCTTGAAAGTGGGTGAATATTGAGTTTGACCGTGGCGACGCTTCGTGGGATCGTAGTCGGCGTCGGTGATTTTTCCGCTGCTTGAAAAAGCACCGGCATTCTCTGGCGCCGGGATTGCCCGGAATCAGTCAGGTCAAACCATCAGGAGGAGGTACTCATGAAAAAATTCGCCCAACTCGCTGCCATTGCCCTCGTTTCTTCAGCCCTCATTGTTCCGGCAGCCCAGGCGGCAAGTGCCAGCGGTAGCGCCAAGAGCAAGGCCACCAGCAGTAGCGCCAAGAATGTCAGCGGTGCCAGCAAGAGCAAGGCTACCAGTTCAGCCGCCAAGAGCCGTGCCCACTCCCGACGTTGATTGAGGGCTTGCGGCAGCCCTCAGGAGGGGCTGCCGTCGATGCACTTTTCTGATTCGTCGTTACCGGGAGTGTGCAATGTCGAATTGTTTCATCCATAGGTTTGGTCTTGCTGCGCTTTGCATGGCAATGGCGTTTGACGTGGCGGCGGGCGGTCGACTGGATAAGGCGTCATGTACCTTCAACGGCAAAAAAATGTACGGGAAGATACAGGTTGTGGATTCCTTTCCCGACGTGAAAATACAGGAAGTCGCATCCTTTCCCGACATCAAGGTGCAAAAGGTCAGCGCCTTTCCCGATAGCTGTGGCAAGTGGCAGATCGTTACGTCCTTTCCCGATACCAAAGTGCAGTTTGTATCGTCTTTTCCGGACGTAAAAATCCAGTACGTGACATCGTTTCCCGGCACCAACTGATCCAGACATGCGGGTGACGCCGGTGGCCGGTTCGTCAGCCTTGGTGACTTCGGTGATAGGCAGCGAGAGCCTGCGCCACCTGGCCGCTGGGTTTCGCCGGCTCACCCAGGCCAAATTCCGCCTGTAAGGATGACTTGTTGCGGTCGATGTAACTCACGGCGTGGCTGAGGTTGCTCAACCGGTTGGCGACAAGGTTGTTGTCGGAACTGAGCAGGCTTGCCGACCGGGCGAAATTGGCACTGAATTCGCTGATAGTACCGAGGGCGCCCTGTCTGTTACCGGCCAGTACGGCATCCAGTTTGCTGTGGTCGAGGGAGGCCAGCCGGCTGTCCTGATCGATACTGATGCCCAGGTCGCGCAGTCCGTGCATTCCATCGCGGGCGCCGTGAAATATGTTCCCGATACTCTGCTCCAGTTCTTCGCGGGAAACCTGGGCTGCCTGGGTGTTGGCCAGTACGCCGCCGCTCTCCATGTCGGCATTGAAGTGCTGTACCCAATCGTTGTACTGGCCAACAAATTTCTCCAGGGCAGAGCGGATGTCCTCGTTGGAGCTGGAGGCATGGATGCCGCCCAGGGCTTGGGCATTCTGCTGCATTTCGGCGAGGGCGGATTTCATTTCGCTCAGTTCGGAAATCTGCGCCTTGAAAGCGACGTCAAAGCTGTTGATCAGGCTCATCATCTGATAACCGGACTCCGGGTCATTCAGGGCGCTGTTGCGACCGGTGGCGGAGAGACCGTTGAGAGGGCTGCTACTGCTGACTTGGTTGGCGAGCAGGGATTCAAAATTGCTGGATTTTGCGATGTGTTTGCTGCCAGGGTCCGATCCGATCAGTGACCCGAGTGTCTGCGACTGAAAACTGGCGAGTTGCAGCGAAAGCGTTGCCGAAAAACTGGTGGATCCGGTTTTGCCCTGGGAACTGCCTGGCTTGGCCTGGGTGAGAGAAGCGAGGCTGAAATCAGTTTTGATGGGTGTGCTGGTTGGCATATTGGCTCCGATCGGCAATCAGGGATGCAGATACGTATTGTTGTTGCGTGGGCAACGAGAATGCAATAAGCAGGCCACACGTTTGATATCGGCGTCCGGTCTCCTGAATTATTGACTCAAACCTTGTCTGGATAAGGGATCAAGCACGGGACGACGAGGTTTGAAAAACCAATCCGGTCGGCCCGGCAAGGCACAGTGGATAGTATGGGCGGTAATAGTCGCCAGCTTTCCGGATCATTTTTGCCGGTTATAAAGGGCTGGACGCGAATCGGATTGGCGATCCTGCCTCCATTTACCGTGCAGAAGCGGAACCGGTTTCCCCTTGCTTGTAGCGTGCCATGTGTCGCAAATAAGCCAGTACCTCGTCCGTTTCCCTTGCCGTCAGGTTCGGTGCAGGCATGCGTGCTCTGGCGCGGAACTGCGAAGGGTCCTGTAGCCATTGGCGCAGGAAGGCCGTGCTGCGATATTCGGTAATATTGCGCGGAATATTGAGTTCGGGGCCGATTTCTCCCCCTTGCAGGTTGATCGAATGGCAGTTCAGGCAGCGTACCTTGAACAGGGCAAATCCTTTGGCCGCCGGTGTTTCGGCAGCAACGCCGGGGGGCAGGGTACGGGAGAATTTACGGGCGAAGGAAATAACCTCAATCCGGTTCATCTGGTAGGGCCAGGAGAACAGCTTCTGGTCGGAGCTGTTTGCGCTGATGACCATGAAAGGCGCCGGATCATTGGTGACCTTTCCTTCGCTGATCGGGGACCATTTTCCTGCGACGCCGTCTTCCCCATAGGCGAGGCGCAAATCAAGCTTGTTGATGTTTTCGCCGGGAGTGTTGCTCCTGTAGCCGTCAAGGCAATGAAAGACGAGCGTTTCGGCATCTTCTCCGCCCATCAGTTTGAGGACATCGGCAAGAGAAAAACTGAGGTAACGGACGGGGCGTTTCAAATCCGGGTTGACCACCTCTATTTCCATCGATGGAAGCCTGGCACGGAGTTCTTCCAGGCTGAGGGTCTGGCTGCCACGGGAGCTATCCACCGTCAAGATGGCCGGAGTTTCAGCCCGGAGCGGCGCGCCAAGGAAGAACAGGAACAGGGCTGCCAAAAAATGCCTGGAGGTATTGTGCATGGCGATCACCGCAGGTTGCCGACGATGACAGTATGCCTAATTGCGAAGCGGAGTGCCGTGGTATTTGATGGCGATCCGCATGCCGAAGCGGCGGGGCGATTAGTCTGCGGGAGATTGACCGGGCCAGGATGGAAGCCGTACTTCTCAAGTCGGCAGGTTCAGGTTTCCGAACGAGGCGAAGAGGCAGAAGCTGAGCCTTCTGCTGTTTTGGAATGGTTGGCATCCGACCACCTGCTTTTTCGCCATTTCAGCCGTTCGGCCTTGGGGGTAAAGGTCCAGGCTACCAGCCGGCTGTTTTTCTGGCCCTGGCTCATGGGAATGATACGGCTGTCGCAGGGGTGCAGCTTGGCCAGCGCAGCCTCTACGTAACGCAGGTTTTCCGCCTTGGAGACCAGGCTGGTAAACCACAGGCAGCGCTTTGGAATGCCGGCACTCTGTTCGATCAGTTGCTGGAGAAAGGCACGTTCACCGCCGGGGTACCACAGTTCGTTGCTTTGCCCGCCAAAATTGAGGCGAGGCGGCGCGTCGCTTTTGCCGGTCTTGCCCAGATTTTTCAATTTACGCTGAGCGGCTTCCCGAGCTTCTGCCGGAGAGGCGTGGAAGGGCGGATTACACAAGGTGAGGTCGAATTTTTCACCACTCCGCAGCACACCCACGAAGATGTTATCGGAAACCGGCTGGTGGCGGACCTCAATGGCCCGACTGAGACCCGTGTTGGCGGTGAGGATGCGTTTGACATTGGCCAGGGCGAGAGGGTCGGTATCCACACCGACAAAGCGCCAGCCGTATTCGGCGTGGCCGATTAGCGGGTAGACCCCGTTGGCGCCAACGCCGATATCGAGTACCCACAGGCGATCTCCACGCGGGATGGTACCTTCGTTTCCTTCGGCCAGGAGATCGGCCAGTACGTGCAGGACATCGGCCCGACCGGGAATGGGCGGGCACAGGTAGTGGGCCGGAATATCCCAGCCTTTGACGCCGTAATCGACTTCCAGCAAGGCGCGATTGAGTGCCTTGACTGCTGAGGGATTGGCAAAGTCAATGCTGGAGGTGCCGGCTGCCGTGGTGAGCAGATATTTTTCCAGAGCAGGGAGGGCGGCAATCAGCGCGGCAAAGTCGTAGCCCGTGTTGTGGCGGTTGCGGGGATGCAGGCCGGGTTTGCGGGGGGCGGGAAAGGCGGGGGCGGTTGTCATGATGAGGAGTGGGCCGGGGCTGGACGGGAAAATGCCCAATGTCCGGGCTCCAATACCCAGGTAAGGTTCCAATCCTCCAAAAAAAATCGTCACGAGCTTCAGCTCGTGACCGTGTAGCAGGCCCTGGGGTGTTCCTTGGCGGCAGCGTGTAAAAGGCGGCGCGAGCGTATCGGCTAATTTCGGG
>CAZHVZ010000051.1:0-5866 GCA_964536245.1 uncultured Rhodocyclaceae bacterium | reverse complement strand
TGGCGGACCACCCGTTTCGAGGCCGGCGCTGCGTAATTCTTCCATGAAGTTGCGCATGGTCAGACGCTCGCTGATATTGGCCACGGTATAGAGTTCGCCCCGGGGATTGATGGCGTGGGCGCCCTTGCTGATAATGGACGAGGCCAGGGGGATGTCGGCGGTAATGACCAGGTCGCCAGCCTGTAGTTGATTGACGATGTGGGCATCGGCGACATCAAAGCCGGAAGGCACCTGGATGGCGCGGATATAGCGCGAGGGCGGCGTGCGCAACATCTGGTTGGCGACCAGAGTGGTCTGGATTTGCAGGCGCTCGGCAGCGCGAAAGATGATTTCCTTGATGACGCCGGGGCAGGCGTCGGCATCGACCCAGATTTGCATCGCCTGACTTTCTCCGATTTTTCGTTTAAGGGGTACGGTTTCGGTGCTGCGGATGGACGCGTTGTCGATACAACGACCGGTAGAGCAACTGGCCGGGAGTATAGAGCAACACTGTCGAGCCAGGCTTGTCGGAGGCCAATCCACTTGTCCGGCGTATTTTGCAGCGGTCAATTTTGATAGACTCGCTTTCGTCGCGGGAGCCAATAGATGAGCGTTTCAGGAACAGAGATTAGAGCCAGCCGGGTAGCGATGTTATTCGGCGGGTTGGTGATTGCCACCATCATTGTGGGCGCCACGGCTTCAGCCATTTTTTTGCGCCATAGCGAAATCGATGTCTGGCGCAAGCAGATGAGCAATCTCTCTCTGGTGTTGGCAGAACATGCCTCCCAGACGGTATTTGCGGCAAATCTGGTGCTCGATTCGGTGACCGAACGGGTCAGCCAGGCAAAGGTCAGGGATCAGGATTCCTTTCGGGCCAAATTGGCCACACCGGAAATCTATGAGATGTTGCGTGAAAAAATCAGCGGTCTGCCACAGATCGATGTTGCGTCGGTCATTGCCGCCAACGGGGACAACATCAATTTCAGCCGCTCTTTCCCGGTGCCCAAAATCAATCTGGCCGAACGGGATTATTTCAAGGCCCATCGGGATAATCCGCAACTGCGGGATTTCATCAGTGCGCCTGTGCGCAACAAGGGAAATGGCAAGTGGACTTTCTACATCAGCCGACGCCTGAGCGATGTTCACGGCAATTTTCTGGGTTTGGTGCTGGTCGGAGTTTCGGTGGACGCTTTTACCGGTTTTTATGAGCGGGTAGCCCGCAATCTGGGTGAAGGAGCCACCATCAGCCTGTTCCGGGATGACCTGACGCTGCTCACGCGCTGGCCCCACAAGGACGATGTGATCGGCAAGCTCAACCGGACCGGATCGGCGCACGAAGTCATCAACGTGATGAAAAAATCGGATGACGTCTTGTTGCTCGACACGCCTCGTTTCAGTACCGATGAAGCCATGCTGCGTCTTTCTGCCGTGCGCAAGGTGGAGCGCTATCCCCTGGTTTCCGTACTGGTCGTTGCCGATGACCTGTTCCTGGCCAGTTGGCGTCGCTCGATTGTACTCATTGCCGGGGTTGCCGTTGTGGCAGTTATCGCCCTGCTCTTCGGCCTCTTTTACCTGGTGCGCAATTTGCAAAGGCGCGAGGCCGACATGGCGCAAATGCAACGGCTCAAGCAGGAAGCCGAGGCAGCGAGCATTGCCAAAACCAACTTCCTGGCGACCATCAGCCATGAAATCCGGACGCCGATGAACGGTGTTCTCGGGATGACCGAATTGCTGCTCGAAACAGAGTTGGACAGCACGCAAAGGGAATATGCCGAGACGGTGCTTGGTTCCGGGCGGCATTTGCTGGCCGTCATTAGCGATGTCCTGGATTTCTCCAAGATTGAAGCCGGGCATATGGAGTTGGAGCAGATCCCCTTTGATCCACGCGGCCTGATCGACGAGTTGCTGGCCCTCTATCGGGAAAGTGCCCGCCGGAGCGGGTTGGCCTTGAATGCCGAGCTTTCTCCCCAGTTGCCGGCTTTGCTTTTGGGGGATCCGGTGCGTTTGCGCCAGATTCTCGTCAATTTCATTGGCAATGCCATCAAATTTACCGAGACCGGATCGGTTGAGGTGCGGGTGAAAGCCAGTTTCGACCAAAGCGCATGGCGATTTTCGGTCAAGGATACGGGGCCGGGCCTGGGGCCGGATGCCGGTGACTGGCTTTTCCAGGCATTTAGTCAGGCTGATGGTTCCATCACTCGCCGCTTCGGTGGCACCGGGCTTGGGCTGGCAATTTGCAAACGCCTGGTTGAACTGATGCAGGGCAAAATCGGCGTCGATAGCGTGCCGGGCCGGGGCGCGGAATTCTGGTTTGAGATCCCCTTGCCGACTGCCCGGGAGAGCGCCGGTGCGGCACAGGATCAGGCAGATTCAACCGTGAACGGGGAAGAAGCGTTGATCAATGCCCATGTTCTGGTGGCCGATGACAATGCAATCAACCTCAGGTTGGCGCAGGCGTTTCTGAAAAAATTCGGATGTAGCTTCGAACTGGTCGAGAATGGCCTGCTTGCCTTGGCTGCGGTGGAGCAAAAGCATTTTGATGTCGTCCTCATGGACTGCATGATGCCGGAAATGGATGGTTACGAAGCCACCCGCCGTATTCGGCAGCGCGAACTGGAGCAATCCCTGCCCCGGGTGCCGATCATTGCCATGACGGCAAAAATCAATTCTGACGAGCAGGATGTCTGCCTGGCAGCAGGAATGGATGATTACCTGAGCAAACCCTATTCGGCGGCGGATTTTCGCGAAAAATTGCGGCATTGGGCGAAGGCCGGGGCGATGCTTGCTTGACCTGGCCGTGGCCCCTCGGCAAAGCCGGGAGAGGTCTGCGATTACCGGCGATCTGTGGAATCCCTCACTCTTTTCCCGAAGGCCGCCGCATAGAATCGCCACCATATGGAAAAACTGATTCGTCCGTTGGTGGTGGTTCTTGGCTTGGCTGCTTCTTCGGCAATGGCGTCGAATGCCGAGCTGACTCCCATTCTCGAAGCACTGGTGAGTCTGCGGGCTACTTCCCAGAGTTCCCCAAAGCCACGTCTGACGCGGATCGATGCCGGTGTGCCGCTGAAAAAAGGCGTCACGGGCAAGCGGGTTCTGCAACTCCATGCCCGTCTCGGCGAACTGGGCTATGGCACCGGTTTGCTCGGGGAACGCTTCGGCCCGGAAAGCGATGCCGCAGTGCGTGCCTATCAGGCGGCGACCGGGATTGTCGTCGATGGCCTGGTCGATGAACATACCCGTTTCAATCTCAATCTTTCCGATCAGGACAAGGTGCTTATTCTCGAACGGCAGTTCGCCGAGATGGAGCGGCTTTACGAACAATACAGTGGCGATCGTTTTGTTCTGGTCAATGTGCCGGCCTACGTCTTGCGCGCCTTCGTGGCCGGCGAGCGCAGGCTGGAAAGCAAGGTCGTCGTCGGTCGGTATGAGCGACAGACGCCGGAAATGAAAACGGTACTCAACGGCATTGTGATCAATCCGCCCTGGAGTCCGCCAGAAACCATCCTCGACAAGGATATATTTCCCGGTGGGGAACTTGACCGCAAAGTGGTCAACAAACTTGGCTTGAAACTGGTGGATCCCAAGGGCCAGGAGGTGACCATCGAAGGCGTGGTGACACAGGCCGATCTGGCGGGGACGGGCAGCCGTTTCTTGCAGCCGCCGGGAGAGAAGAATGCGTTGGGGCGACTCAAGTTTGACCTGGACAACCCCTATGGCATCTATATGCACGATACCAATCACCGGGAGCTGTTCGAGCGTAATTATCGCGCCTTTTCATCTGGATGCATCCGGGTGGAGCGATTTCGCGAGCTGGCGGCGTGGGTGATGAACAGTTCCGGAAACAAGGTGGACGAGGAATTGGAGAATCCCCGGACGCGCCGGATCAAGGTGGATACCCTGCCTGTTCATACGGTTTACTGGCTGGCTGAAGTGGTGGATGGCAAGGTGGTGTTCCAGCGGGACATCTATGGCCGCTTCAAACCTCGTTAGCCTTGCCCTTCCGTCATCAATCGGGCGGGAGCATTGGCGAAAATTGTGGTAAAGTGCTGCCCTTTCGTCGCCAACGAAAAATTTTATCCATCTGGCGTCGGCTCTATCAAACTGGGGCTGCGTCGTTTAATGAAAGAGAGTTTGACATGGCTTTTACCACTGAAACCAAGGCTGGCATTGTTGCTGAATTCGGTCGCGCCAAGGGCGATACCGGTTCTCCGGAAGTGCAGGTTGCTCTGCTTACCGCCCGCATCAATGACCTGACCCCGCACTTCAAGGAGCACAGCAAGGATCACCACTCCCGTCGTGGTCTGCTGCGTCTGGTCAGCCAGCGCCGCAAGCTGCTGGACTACCTCAAGGGCAAGAACGTTGATTCCTACCGTACCCTGATTACCCGCCTCGGTCTGCGGAAGTAATTTATTCCGCTACCGGCCCAACCGTGACTTTGTCGACTTCGCCTTGCCGTGCATGCGCACTGTCTTCGGCTCGTCTTCGCGTCGCGATTGACCCGGTAACGGAATAAAACGCAGTTGATGCCATAGAAAGCGGCCCGGAATTTCCAGGCCGCTTTTTTGTTTTTGTGTTGCAGTTGTTGAATGTCGTAATTGTAAGTTGTTGATTTGTTGTTATTGTCGATATTGTTGAATGAGAGTGAAAGGAAAATATGTTTAATATCGTGAAAAAGAGCTTCGCCTACGGCGCTCATACCGTGACTCTGGAAACGGGTGAAATTTCCCGTCAGGCCGGTGGCGCCGTGCTGGTGAACATGGATGAAACCGTAGTCCTGGTGACCGTGGTTGCCGCCAAAAATGCCAAGCCGGGTCAGGATTTCTTCCCGCTGACCTGTGATTACATCGAAAAAACCTACGCTGCCGGCAAGATTCCCGGCGGCTTCTTCAAGCGTGAAGGCCGCCCTTCCGAAAAGGAAACCCTGACCTCCCGCCTGATTGACCGCCCGATCCGCCCGCTTTTCCCGGATGGCTTCTACAACGAGGTTCAGGTTGTTGCCACGGTGATGTCGCTCAACCCTGAAATCGACCCGGATATCCCGGCCCTGATCGGCGCCTCCGCCGCCCTGTCGATTTCCGGCATCCCCTTCAACGGCCCGATCGGCGCTGCCCGTGTCGGCTACATCAACGGCCAATACGTGCTGTGCCCGACTCTCTCCCAGCTCAAGGAAACCCAGCTGGATCTGGTCGTCGCCGGTACTGAAGCCGCCGTACTGATGGTTGAATCCGAAGCCAAGGAGCTGTCCGAAGAAGTCATGCTCGGTGGCGTGGTATTTGGTCACGAGCAGATGCGTGCCGCCATCAACGCCATCAATGAACTGGTGGAAGAAGCCGGCAAACCGGAATGGGATTGGCAAGCACCGGCCAAGGACGAAGCACTGGTCGCCCGTCTCGGCGAACTGGTCAATGCCAAGCTGGAAGAAGCCTACAACATCACCGTCAAGCAGACCCGCAGCCAAGCTGTCAAGGAAATCCGTTCCGCAGCCATCGCGGCACTGTGCGAAGGCGAGGGGGCTCCGGATGAAAACACCGTCGGCAACCTGTTCCACGAACTCGAAGCCGGCATCGTGCGCGGTCGCATCCTCTCCGGCGTGCTGCCCCGGACCCACGGTTCAGCCTTGTTCACCCGTGGCGAAACCCAGGCCATGGTGGTTGCCACTCTCGGCACCAGCCGCGACGAGCAGATCATCGACGCCCTGGCCGGCGAGTACAAGGAACGCTTCCTGCTGCATTACAACATGCCTCCCTACGCCACCGGCGAATGCGGTCGGGTCGGTACCCCCAAGCGCCGCGAAATCGGCCATGGCCGCCTGGCAAAACGTGCCCTTATTGCCGTTCTGCCCAAGCAGGAAGATTTCAGCTACTCGATGCGCGTGGTGTCGGAAATC
>CAZHVZ010000050.1:16992-23189 GCA_964536245.1 uncultured Rhodocyclaceae bacterium | reverse complement strand
GATTAAAGCATTTTCGCGGGTTCCAGAGCGATCAAATTGGGTTCGATTCCCATCGCCCGCTCCACATTGAATTCTCGCAGGTCTTTGATCTGTAAAATCAAAAGCCAACCGAGTGCGGTTGGCTTTTTTGTTGTCCGGTCGATATCTGGTCAAAACAGCTTGCTTTCGCGCATAAGTGTTTTCTGAAGATCGTTTTTACCTGTGCTTTGAATCTCCAATTGATGCTTGTAGTTGCTTCGGTACTATCTGAACGGTGATTGATGTATATGTTGGTTATTTAAGTGACATAATGTTTGGCTTCAGGCTGAGTCACACAGCATCTTTATTAGCAATTAGGAAATAACATGAAATATCGGGAGAGCCAACGAGACAAGCAGCTTCGGAAGCGCTTTATGAACGATTATGCGCACTTGCTTTTGCGGCGAATAGTTCTGAGAGAGGGAACTCTCCGAGGCCTTGATGAGTTAGATATCAAATTTGACTATCCGATTGTGGCAATTGCGGGCAAGAACGGTTCCGGAAAGTCCACCATCCTTGCACTGGCTTGTTGTGCGTATCACAACAGTAAGAGCGGTTTCAAACTGCCACGACGAAAGAATTCCTACTATACGTTTTCAGATTTTTTTATCCAGCATAGTGAGGAAGTTCCGCCTGAAGGAATCGAAATTGCCTATTACTTTGCTCATAACCAACTAAGAAAGACTCCCGCTTGGCCGGAGGGTATAGGCATCGGAATTCAGAGGAGGAGAAAAAACAAGGGTGGAAAGTGGAACGATTACGCAGATCGCGTAAGAAAGAATGTGGTCTTTTTGGGGATTGAGCGGATTGTTCCACATAGCGAACGGAGCCAGTCGCGATCGTATTCAAGAGCATTCTGTGATGGTGCACCCAAAGGATGGGAGGGTAAGGTTAAAGATGCCGTAGGGTATGTACTTGGACGTGCTTACACTAATTACCGCCATCTTGAGCATTCAAAATACAGTCTCCCGATTGTTCAGGTTGGAAATACGATCTACTCAGGTTTCAATATGGGGGCAGGTGAAAATGCCCTATTTGAGATTTTCTCGACCATTTATTCTTGTGGCGCAGGCTCTCTGCTTGTTATGGACGAAATTGAGCTAGGTCTTCACGCTGAAGCGCAGCGCCGCTTCATAGAGCGGCTGAAGGATGTTTGTTTCGAAACACACACCCAAGTTATATGTACAACTCATTCAAGTGAGATTTTCGACTGCCTACCCTATGACGCAAGGTTCTTTGTTGAGAAGGTGAATGGTAAAACCAAAATCACTGGTGGTATTTCATCAGATTTTGCTTTTGCGAAGCTCTCTGCAATCCCTGGGACCGAAGTGGAGTTACTTGTCGAAGATGAGGTTGCAAAGGCAATCCTTTTGACATCTTTGCCAGCGGCAATACGCTCACGAGTTGCTATTAATGTAATTGGATCCGCTACAGCTCTTGCCCGCCAACTTGCGGCGATTCATGTTCGCGGCGAAGAGTACCCGACATTAGCGATATTTGATGGAGACCAACGTGGTAAAGAGGGTGATAACCTCGGCCACGCTCAAAGCATGTGTGAGAAGCCAAAAGGTGAATTCTCAGATTGGTTTTCCGCTCATGTGAATTACTTGCCAGGTGATACTTGGCCTGAGGCCTGGCTTGTTCAACGGGCAACGGAGTGCGTTGCTCCCCTTGCTCAGGTCGTAAAGTGCGATCCAGATTCACTTAAAGACATTCTTGAGTATGGACTTCAAGCCGGAAAGCATTACGAGTTCTACGAAATTGCAAAGCAATTGGGCATAGACCGAGAGATGTGTCTGCAATTAGTGGCAATGGTTGTTGCGAATAATTTCCAGGAAGAATTTCAAACATTAGTCGCTCATGTAGAAAAGACCTTGGATGATGCTGGTTAAATGAGCGAATTAAGGCATCTGGTCAGATCCTGGTCGCAGCGAAATCATGTTCGGTCGAATTGGATCCTACATTGGGCTGATTTTGCGTTTCGGTGGTTCTGATCTTGGTTTTTCTAAGCAATTGATAATTAAATGAATTGCTGGTGGATTTCCTTTCCTTTGGATGTCTTGTCCCACGTTTTCGATTCCCATCGCCCGCTCCAGCCAGCCCACGGTTTATGGGCGGGGCGCCCGGCCAGCGGCGGCGTGTCACACTCTCGTCTTAAAACGCATTCCGTGTATAGGAAATCATGGCGTTGGGAATCTGGTTCAGGGAAATGACCTGATCGGTTCCGCCCATCTTGATAGCTTCCTTGGGCATGCCGAAAACCACACAGCTGGCCTCGTCCTGTGCGATGGTTCTGGCGCCGGCATCGTGCATTTCCTTCATGCCCCGCGCCCCGTCGTCACCCATGCCGGTCATGATGATGCCGAGGGCGTTGGCTCCGGCAAATTTGGCGACCGATCTGAACAGCACATCCACGGAAGGCTTGTGACGATTGACCAGAGGGCCGTCCACCACTTCGACAACGTACTGCGCCCCGTTGCGCTTGAGCATCATGTGTCGCCCGCCGGGGGCGATCAGGGCGCGACCGGGAATGACCCGGTCGCCGTTCTGGGCTTCCCGGACTTCGATGGCACACAGGCTGTTCAGCCGCTCGGCGAACATGGCGGTGAATTTTTCCGGCATGTGCTGAACGATGACGATGCCCAGGCAGGTTGCCGGCAGTTGGGTGAGTACCGCTTCCAGCGCCTGGGTGCCACCGGTTGAGGTGCCGATGGCGATTACCTTGTCGGTGGTATTGGCCATGGCAGCCGGGGCATTGCCGGGTGGCAGGATGACGTCGGCCACGAGCTTGGGCCGGAAGGTTTCGGCGCCGGGCGGGCTGGCGGGGCTACGCGACAAGGCGCGCAAATTGGCCCGGGCAGCGGTGCGCACGGCTGCCACGATGTCGTTGGAGGAGTCTTCGAGGAAGGCCTTGAGGCCGGCCTTGGGTTTGGTGATGATGGTGACTGCTCCGGCTGCCAGGGCATCAAAGGTGGCGCTGGCGCCTTTTTCGGCGAGGGAGGAACAACTGCAGGGCGGCGTCGGGTGCTCGGCCATGATTTTTTTCAGAAAGGAAATCCCGTCCATGCGCGGCATTTCGATATCGACAATGAGCACGTCGGGCCACAGGCTCTTCATTTTGTCGATGGCGAAAAGAGGGTCGGATGCCGTGGCAATGACCTCGATTCCCGGCTCTTTGGCCAGGGCCTGGGAGATGACCTGGCGAACCAGTGCCGAGTCGTCGACAATCATGACCTTGATTTTTGCGTCAGCCATTAGAGGTTTCTTCCATGGTTCGGGAGTCGGCATTCCTGCCGTCCGGGAAAGCGAGCCAGACGGTTCCGCTATCCAGTTCAAAATGCAGTTTGCGGTGGCCGCTGCCGCCAACATGTTCGGCCACCAAAGGAATGCCGGCAGCCTTGAGCAGGCTGCGGCCTTTTTGGACATTGCGCGGGCCAATATCCAGGCATTCCGAGGTCTCGCTGACAAACATGGCGCCGCCGCCGAACAATTTTGCCTGATAGTCGGCAGGGACGGTTGCGGTATTGGCGATTTCCGCCAGCAGCAGTTCAAATGCCTCGTCCGCAAAGCGCCCATCCAGCGCCGCACCGGGGGGACGTTTCCGCTCTGCCAGCTGGTAGTGGCACATGGCCCCGTAATGCAGTCGCGGGTGCCACAGGGTGATCGAGACACAGGAACCGAGCAGGGTGGAAATCAAGGTGCCCGGTCCGCCAAAATGGTAATCCCCGGGATTGAGAAACACCTGGTGCAGAGTGGGGGCCGGGATCATGGCTTTTGATAAATGGTGGGCCGGACGACCTTCAAGTCTTCGGTAACGCCATTCAAGGTCTCCGAATGGCCGACAACAAAATAGCCCCCGGCTTGCAGGCGGGGAAGCAGGTTGGCGACGACCTTGCGTTTGGTTTCCATGTCGAAATAGATCATCACATTGCGCAGGAAAATCACCTCGAAAGTGCCTATACCGGGATCCACCGGCAAGGTCAGGTTAAGCTGCTCAAAACTCACCTGCTGCCGTAATTCCGGGGAGATCAGGAAGGTTCCGGCGTGGGCGCGCACTCCCTTGAGGCAGTACTTGCTGAGATAGGATTTCGGGATGCCTTCGTTGCGGTCAATGGGGTAATGTCCCTTTCGCGCTTTTTCAAGAACCTGGGTGCTGATATCGGAGCCGAAAACCTCCCAGGGTGTGCGCGGCAGGTACTCGGCCAGCACCATGGCCATGGTGTAGGCCTCTTCGCCGGTTGAGCTGGCAGCGCTCCAGATGCGGAAGGTTGATCCGCTGGAGCGTTTGGTTAGGACTTCATCCCGCAGAAATTCGAAGTGCTTGATTTCGCGGAAAAAATAGGTTTCGTTGGTGGTCAGCAGGTCCACCATGACCTGTAATTCTTCCGGGTGCTGCCCGGTGGCCAGCATGCGGTAATACTGGCTGAAGGTGTCGAGCTGGTATTCCTTCAGGCGGCGCTGCAAGCGACCGACCAGCAACACTTTCTTGCCGTCGGAAAGATTGATTCCGGCGATTTTGTAGATCAGGCGCTGAAAAAGGGCGAATTCCTGATCGCTTATGGTGGAGTTTTCCATCAGAAGAGCTCGATTTTCTTTTCAGTGCTCGGTTTGTTCAGGGAACTGGCGTAGGCCTGTTCTTCCCGTTTCATGGCCTCGGCGTTGACCATGTTGGTCACCATGCGTTTGCAAAGGGCTTCACCGCTCTGGGGCAGCAGCAGGACCTTGCGGGACCAGGGGCCGAGAAAATCGGAGGCAATCAGGGGGATGTTCTCCCGATCCAGCCACTCGCGGGTGAAATCCGCATTGCGCTTGCCAATGGCCAGGGATTGGCCCGTGGTCTCGATAATGGTGCCGCCGCCAAACGCCTTGGCTTTGACCCGGTGGCGAGCGGCTCCCTTGGCGAGCAAGGCATTGAGCAGGGCCTCCATGCAGGCATCGCCGGCCAGCAGGATGTCTTCCGAAGAATGTTTACCTGCGGCCATCTGCGGCAGCATGAAGTGGTTCATGCCGCCAACGGGAATGGCTGAGTCGTACAGGCAGACCGCCACACAGGAGCCGAGCAGGGTGGCGATCGGGCGGGCGGGCTCGGTTACCCATTCACCGGGCTTGATGTTTCGGGCAAGGCGCTCCAATTCGCCGGAGGGCAGGACGGTGTAGTCGATCATCATTGGAATGTTGCGGTAAATCGACCATTAGCGCAAGGTGATACAGGCCGCTCCTTACCCGCTTAAGACAGGTTGCGACTGTATTTCAGGCGGTCTCGGCAGAATTTCCTTCTCCGTCCCCAGCCATGCGGGAAAGCAGGGTGATTTCCTCGGTGGACAGAACCTGGGTGATGTTGAGAATAATGACGAAACGCCCTCCCACCTTGCCCATGCCGGTGATGAAATCGGTGCGGATGCGGGCGCCGAAAGCCGGTGCCGGCTCGATATCGCCGTCGGAAATGTCGAGAACCTCGGAAACCGCGTCGACCACTACGCCAATGTCCTGCTTGCCGTTTTCGTCCTGGATTTCGATGATCACGATACAGGTACGCCGGCCAGCACTGGTGCGGGCATTGCCGAAGCGGGCGGAAAGGTCAATGACCGGAACCACCGCTCCCCGCAGGTTGATGACGCCCCGGATAAAGGGCGGCATCATGGGGATTTCGGTGAGGTTGCCGTATTCGATAATCTCTTTCACATTGAGAATACCCACCGCGAACATTTCACCGCCCAGCGTAAATGTCAGGTACTGGTGGGTCTCCACGGTGGCCGAGGCGGCCGGTGCGTTTTTTTGCGCGGATACGATATTTGCCATGGTCGGCCTCGCCTAGAAGCGCTCAAAGTCCTGCTCGTTGAACGACGAGGCCGCCGGGCGGCTGGCAGCGCGAGGCGCTGCCGCCCGTTGCGGAGCAGAAGCCGGACGAGCTGCGGACCGGGCGGTACTCTGGTCGATGGTGAAAAAGTCCATCAGCTGTTGCAGCTGACTGGCCTGACCGCCCATCTCCTCTGCCGTGGCAGCGAGCTCTTCGGACGCGGAAGCATTTTGCTGGGTGGCCTTGTTCAACTGCCCCATGGCGCCGTTGATCTGGGCGACGCCGGTGGATTGCTCCTGGCTGGAAGCAGCAATTTCCTGCACCAGATCGGAGGTTTTCTTGATGGCCGGCACCATCTCGTCAAGAAGCTTGCCGGCCCGTT
>CAZHVZ010000050.1:2265-16812 GCA_964536245.1 uncultured Rhodocyclaceae bacterium | reverse complement strand
TTCTGGCTGATGCTGGCCGTCATCTGCTCCATGGAAGCGGTCGTTTCCTCAACGCTGGCGGCCTGTTCGGAAGACGATTGGGAGAGGGACTGGGCAGTGGCGGAAACCTGGCCGGAGGCATTGTTGAGGGCTTCCGAAGCCGTGGTCACTTCCCCGATGATGCTCGACAGTTTGCCCACCATATTGCTCATGGCCGTCATCAACTGGCCGACCTCGTCCTTGGAGTCGGCTTCGATCTTGACGGTGAGATCGCCATTGGCCAGGGAGTCGGCGGCTTTAACCGCGACATTGATCGGGCGGGTGATGCTGAGGGTGACCCACAGGGCAAAGAGGGCGGAAAGAATTACCGCTGCAACCGAGAGTGCGATGATCAGGGTTTTCGTCTGGCTGGCAATTTCAACGGACAGCGCGCCAGTTTTCTCCATTGACTTTGACTGATGCTCGATCAGTTCGTTGGCCGCAGCAATATAGTCGCCTTGTGTTTTGCGCAAGGAATTGACCAGCAGATCAACGGCCTCTTCCCGCTTGCCAGCCTTCATCAGTTCGACAAACTTATCCTGGCCCGTAACGTAAACCTTGCGGGCTTCCAGCATTTTACCCAGTGCCTTCTTGCCTTCTTCTGAGTGGACCGTTCTTTCCAGCTTGTCAATATTTTCGGCAATGATCTTGCGGGCTGGAGGGACGCGATCCAGTTCCTTCTGCACATCTTCCGGCTTGGTGACGAGCAGAGCATTGCGCAGGGCTCGGGCAATGACATTCACTTGGTCGACGATGTTGTTGGCCTGGACCGTTTTGGGGAACTTGTCATTGACCATGTCCGAAATTTCACCGCTGATCTGCCCGACCCGCATCACGGCCAAAGTGGAGACCACGGCCAGCAGAATGAGGACAAAAGCAAATCCAAGCCCCAGCCTGACCCCGATTTTCAAGTTCTTGAACATGACAAACTCCCTGTGAAAAACACGATTATTCGACCTGGCTGGTGGCCAGTGTCAGTAACTTGCCTTCTGCCCCGGCGGCCAGCCTGGTAATGGCCTGGACATCCAGAATGAGCGCCACATCGCCGGTGCCGAGGATGGTCGAGCCGGAAATGCCCCGCAGGTGGTGGAACATGGCGCCCAGTGGCTTGATCACCGTCTGGAACTCGCCCTGCAGGACATCGACGACGATGCCTGCTTTTTGCCCGCCGGATTTGACGACCACAACGTTTTCCCGCTTCGGGCGCTGGCCGGCGATTTCAAACAGGTCGCGCAGGCAGACAAAGGGCAGCACTTCTCCGCGCAGGTTGAGATAGTTGCGGTCAGCGGGAATATCCTTCAACTCCAGGCATTCGACTACCATTTCCAGGGGGATGACGTAGGCGGCCCGCTCAACGCCGACCAGGAACCCGTCAATGATGGCCAGGGTCAGCGGCAGGCGGATGGAGAAAGTGGTGCCGACGCCCTCCTGGCTGGTGACTTCGACGCTGCCTCGCAGACCCTGGATATTGCGGCGCACCACGTCCATGCCGACGCCGCGACCGGAGAGATTGGTGACCTGGTCGGCCGTGGAGAAGCCCGGTTCCCAGATCAGGTTGATGACCTCCTGGTCGGTCAGGGTCTGCGTTGGCTGGACGAGGCCCTTTTCCAGGGCCTTCTTGAAAATTTTGTCCCTGGGCAGGCCGCCGCCATCGTCCACCACTTCAATCACGATATTGCCGGAGTCGTGGTAGGCATTGAGTTCGACCCGGCCATGGGCCGGTTTGCCCTTGGCGACCCGGACAGCCGTCGGCTCAATGCCATGGTCCATGGAGTTGCGCACGAGATGCATGAGCGGATCGCCGATTTTTTCAACGACGGTCTTGTCCAGCTCGGTTTCCGCGCCGCTGATGACCAAGTCGATTTCCTTGCCGATTTCCTTGGAGACGTCCCGCACGACCCGGTTGAAGCGGTTGAAGGTTTCGCCGATCTGCACCATGCGCAATTGCAGGGCGGAGTCCCGAATGTCCTCCACCAGGCGGGTCAGAATCGAGGTCGCCTCCATCAGCTCGCCCTGCTTGCTGCGCCGCGCCAGCAGATTGGCCGAGGCGCCGGCAATGACCAGTTCGCCGACAAGGTCGATGAGCTGGTCAAGCTTGTCGGCCTGAACACGAATCAGGCGGGCCTCAACCGCTTTTTTCTCGCTGACCTGGGCCTGCTTGACGACGGCAGCTTCCACCAATTCCTTGTGAACAACTTTTTGATCAATCAGGATTTCGCCAAGCTGCGGCATCAGGCTGGCACTGTCGCCTTCTTCGACGGTTTCCGGAGTGGCGGTTTTCTGGGAAAGAAGGCCGCTTTCCAGCTCGGCCTGGGTCAGTGCTCCGCAGCGGACGAGGATTTCGCCCAGGCGCAGGTCATCTTCCGGCAGTTCCTTGATCAGGCGAAGATATTCGGAGAGCTTGCTGTTGGGCGGCAGGATGCGCAATTCGCACTCGTCCCGCACAAAGTCGAAGACCCGTTCAATGTCGGCCTTGGAGGCGCGGGTCTGGAAATGGATCTCAAAGCCCAGATAGCACGACTCCGGGTCCATTTCCTCGCCATGGGGAATACCGTCCGGGACGGTTTCGATGGCCAGAATTTCGCCCAGGGAGGCGAGGTAGCGAAGGAACGAGAGGGGGTCCATGCCGCCGCGCAGCACATTCTGGCCAAAACGGACCGAGATGTGCCAGCTATCGGTGACGACCACGCCGCCGCCCGAGGTATGAACTTCCGCTTCGTGTTCAATGGGAACGCCGCCGGGCGGTGCAGCGGCAGGCGCTTCGCCGGTGGTGGTCAATAATTCGGCGAGCAGGGCGTCGCCGTTGCCTTTCGTTTCGGCGGAAGGCTCGGCTTGGCCGGATTCGAGAACATCCATCAAACCGGCCATATGGTCGCAGCAGCGCAGCAGTACGCCGGTGAGGTCGCCGGAAACCTTGATTTCATCGTTACGCAGCCGGTCAAGCACATTTTCCACCTTGTGCATGAAACCTTCGATGAAATGGCACTCGATCACGCCGGAAGCGCCCTTGATGGTGTGGGCGGCGCGGAAAATGGAATTGATGTTGTCGTGGTCGTCCGGGTTCTGCTCAAGCTCAAGCAGGCCGTTTTCCATGGCCTGGAGCTGCTCGCGGCCTTCCTGAATGAAGACGCTGGTTAATTCGTCCATGTCTGACCTCAAGCCCGCTGGTGGGCGGTGATTACCACCGGATCACCAAAAAAAGTGGCGAGATTGCAAAAATCGATGGTTTGCTGCACCACCGGGCTATGGGCCACGATGGACAGGGATTTGTTGAAACGGGCGGCTTCTCGTTTGGCAAAAATCAGCAATTGCAGGCCGGCGGTGTCCATTTCTCCCACCTGGGAGAGATCCAGTTCGAGGTCGGCACTTTCGGCCAGAACGCCGACCAGGCGTTGTTTGAGGTCAAGCACGTGATAGATGGTCAGGTCTTCAATGATCGAGAGGCGATTGGTTGCGCCCATGGGACCTCCGGGAATCTCTAGAAAAGTTCTATTTTTGGCGTGCTGCTGGCGGCGGCGGGTTGGCTGACGGGCTTGTTCAGGGAATGCTGGTGGGTCTGCCGCTGGGTGTCCATGACGTAGCTGCCATAGAGCTGGTCAAGGTGGGTGGCCAGGGGGGTGTATTGGAAGTCGCTGGCTTCCGAGGCAATCAGCCGTTTGGCCAAGGTTTCCACGTGGCTGTCGAGGGTGTGCAGGGCTTTTTGCACCTGTTCGATCTGCTGCCGGGTAATGTCCTGGAATTGCACGCTGGCCAAGGCATCCATGAACATGCCGGCAAGCGTGGTGCTTGATTCCCTGACGGAGTTGAGAACCCGTATGTCATGGTTGAGCAGTTGCTGGTAGCCGCTGCCCAGACTCGAAAGTTGGGTAGCAAACTCGTTGAGGGCCGCCCGTTCCCCTTCGACATTGCTGTGATTGAGTTTGTCCTGGAACTGGGTGTTGATCGATTCGGCAACGCTGTGAATGCCGTCGTTGATCTTGCCTACCGCGACATCGGCTTCCTGGGAGAGTTTGCGCACTTCGTCGGCGACCACGGCAAAGCCACGCCCGGCCTCACCCGCTCGGGCGGCTTCAATGGCGGCGTTCAGGGCGAGCAGATTGGTCTGGCTGGAAATGTTCTTGATCAGTTGCACCAGGGTGCCAAGGCCGCGTGCTTCTTCCACTACCTGGCCGATGCGGGTCTGGTCGTTCTGGGCTTCTTCAATGCGCTTGCGGATATAGGTTTCCATGCGCTCAATGAGTAGCCGGTTATGCTCGATCTGGTTTTCCGAATCCTGGGCAATGGCGCTCGAAGCTTCAGAGGTTTGGGCGACAAAGCTGTCGAGACCGGTGACGACGCCATCAATGGCTTGCAGGCGTTCGGTGATGTTGTAGGCTGCCGCTTCCGTTTCGCGGACAATGTCGGCCAGTTGACCGCGCAGAACCTCGTTGTAGGCGCGGACACTTTCCAGCTCACGGGCCACTTCTTCACCCACATGCTCGACATCCCAAACCTTATGGACGGTGTCTCTCTGCTGATTCACCATGCCAAAAACAAAATCCTTGAAAAAGGCGTAGGAAACCAGTCGCTGCCCCAGATAGGTCATGACCACCACCACCGCCGTTCCAATGGCATCGACTGTCCGGTGCGAAAATCCGAAAGCCGTGGTGGCATTGTGAAATTCGGCATGAAAAAAGAACACAACAGCCACTGCTCCGGCCATAGTCAGGACGAAAACGATCAGGGATCGCTTGGCAATGGCGGCAAAATCGTTCATCAGCGGACGACGAGCTTGATGGTATTGAGCAGTTCGTCAGCGGTGGCCGGTTTGACGATCCAGCCCGAAGCGCCGGCGGCCTTGGCCTCCATGCGGCGGGACTGTTGCGATTCGGTGGTCAGGAAAAGAATGGGGACAAACTTGTAATTGGGAAGTTTGCGCACTTCTTTGATCAGCTCAATGCCGTTCATGCCGGGCATGTTGAGATCGGTGATCAACAGGTCAATCTTGATTCCGGACTGGAATTTTCTCAGGGCTTCTTCGCCGCTACCGGCTTTTTCCGTGGCGTAACCGGCCTTGGCCAGAATGTTGGAGATGCTGAGCAGAATCGTTGCCGAGTCGTCAACGAGAAATACGGTCTTCATGCGGATATCCCCCCTTTTTAGTCATCTTACTTAATTAATTGGCTTGGTGGGATATTGTTAAACGAAAATTTGAGCTTGATCAAGTTTTCGGTATCGCTTTGCCTGGATTGGGTAAAGTCTTGGCTAGCTGCTGTTTTGCGCGGATAAGGAGGGACTGTCCGGCAACCGGGGGGAGAGGAAGCCGGACAGTGATACGAATTACTCCTTGATTGCTTCCAGAGCAATATCAATGCGTACGTCGTCGCCGACATGGGGGGCATATTTTCCGGCATTGAACTCGGAACGCTTGACGGTTACCGTGGCGTTGGCGCCGATGGCATCCTTCTTCAGCATGGGGTGGGGCATGGCCTGGAAGGAGGTGACCTGGAGGGTTACCGGCCTGGTGACGCCCTTGAGGGTCAGCTTGCCTTCTACGGCGACGGGTTTTTCACCTTCGAAAACCACTTTGGTGGATTTGAATGTGGCGGTCGGATACTTGGCGGTGTCGAGAAAGTCCTCGCCCTGGATGTGTTCGTTGAAGGTGGCGTAGCCGGTATCCACCGACCGGGCATCGATGACGATATCCACTGCGCCGGTTTTGGCGTCCTTGTCGAAAATCACCTTGCCGGAGGTTTTGTTGAAACGGCTCAGTTGGGTGGAATAGCCGAAATGGCTGTAGGAAAACCGGGGATAGGTGTGGGTTCCTTCAATCACGTAGGTTTCCGGCGCAGCGAGAGCCGGGGCGGCAGCAGCGGCAGAAAGAAGGAGGGCGGCGGACAATTTGCTCAGTTTTTGCATGGTGGTTCTCCGGTGGGGTTGGGGGTTATTTGCTGGCGCCGGAAGCGGCGACGATGTGAACTTTGATCTGGATTTCATTGGCCACCGTATCGAAGGCAGCCCAGGGGCCTTCGCCGATGGCGAAATCTGCCCGCTTGAAGCTGAAATTGGCGTCGAAAATGCCGATATTGCCTTGGGGCGTGAAGGTGACCGGCGCAACAATGTCCTGGCTGCGGCCCTTGATGGTCAGTTTGCCGGCAATTTCGTAGCGGTTGCCGCCCAGCGCCTTGACGCTGCCGGAGACAAAGCGGGCGGTAGGGAAGGCTTTGCTGTGAAACCATTGCTTGCCGGCGGCTTCCTGGTCGGCTTCGCTGGAGCCGGTATCGATACTGGCCATCTCGACGTCTATGGTGGCATGGGGGGTGGCAGGTTTGGCCGGATCAAAGCGGAGTTGGGCGGTGAATTTGCGGAATCTGCCGTCCAGGGTGACGCCCATTTGTTTGTAGGCAAAAGCAATGCTGCTCTTGTCCGGCTGCACCTGGGTGTACTCGGCAGCCTGGGTGGCGAGGGGAAAGGCGGCGGCCAGGCCAAGGGCGAAGGCAAGGTGTTTCATGATGCGTGTTCTCCCGGAAAGGTGGGCAACATGCGCTTGAGAATGTCGTCCCGGTCGATGAAATGGTGTTTGAGGGCGGCGCCAAGGTGGCCGACGATCAGGGCGACAAAGAGCAGGTTGAGGCCGAGGTGCACGGTTTGCAGGAGATCGCCCAGTTCCTTGTTCTTCTCCAGCAGGTCAGGGATGGGCAGCAGGCCGAACCAGACGGTCTGAAAACCTTTGGCCGAACTCATCAGCCAGCCGGAAAGGGGGATTGTCAGCATCAGGGCATAGAGCGCCCAGTGACCGGCGTGGGCAGCCCGCTGCATGGGCTTGGACAGGCTTTCCGGCAGCGCCGGCGGGCGATGGCTCAGGCGCCAGGCGAGACGGACGAGCAGCAGCAGAAAGGCGCTGACGCCAGCCCATTTGTGCCAGGAATAGAGTTTCAGCTTCTGCGGCGAGAGGGGCAGGTCGTGCATGTAGAACCCCAGGCCGATCAGGCCGAGGAGCAGAACGGCCATCAGCCAGTGCAGGCCTTTGGCTGTCGTGGTGTAACGGGTGTTCATGGCAGTTCTCCGGTGCGGGGCGTAAAGCGGTAGGCGTCCATGGCAATGACGTAATCATCGATGCCGCAATGCAGGCGCTGGCTTTCCGGATTTTCGCCGGCAGCACCGAGGGCAACATAGAGGGGGAGAAGATGTTCGTCGCTAGGGTGCGCCTGAACGGCCGCCGGAGCCTGGCGGCGGTAATCGAAGAGGGCCGGCAGATCGTAGGCGGCCAGGCGGTCGGCCATCCAGTCGGCAAAGGCACGGACATAGGCCGGAGTTTGCCCGCCCTGGCTGCGTGCTCCCTGGTAGTCCCTCAGATTGTGGGTCAGGTTGCCCGAGGCAATGACCAGAAATCCCCGGGCCGAAAGGGGCGCCAGCGCTTGCCCGAGGCGGAAATGGGACTGCACATTCTCCCGGCTCCGGATGGAAAGGGGAATGACCGGCACATCGGCATCCGGAAACATCAGGCGCAAGGGGAGCCAGGCGCCATGGTCGAGGCCGCGCAGCGGGTCTTTTTGTGTGGGGAAGCCGGCGCCTTGCAGGGCGGACACCACTTCTTCGGCGGCTTCCCGGCAGCCGGTGGCCGGGTAGCGCAAGGCATGGAGTTCTTCCGGGAAGCCCCAGAAATCATGAATGGTTTCCGGGCGTTCGGCGAATCCGACGGTGGGCAAGGACGTATCCCAGTGGGCGCTGACCATGACGATGGCCCGGATTTGCTCCAGATGCCGGGCGGCGGCAGCCAGTGCGGCACCGGCCGCACCGGGACGGAGGGCGAAGGTGGGGGCACCGTGGGGAACGAAAAAGGTGGGTTGGGACCGGGGCATGGGAGGATCTCGATGAGGCATGGAGGCACTTTACGCGCCCATTCATTTGCGAAATAGGGGACAATTTGCAAATGTTTATTGCCGATTGAGCAACAATGGATCGCCTTGAAGCCATGCACCTCTTTGTCCGGGTTGCCGAACTCGGCAGTTTTTCTGCCGTGGCTCAGCAGCTCGGTTTGGCCCGGTCCGTGGTGACTCGTCAGATTGCCGCGCTGGAAGGGCATCTCGGCGTAAAGTTAATGGTCCGCAGTACGCGGCGCCTGGCCCTGACTTCAGCGGGAACGGCCTATCTGGAAAAATGCCGGGTCATTCTCAATCTGGTGGAAGCAGCGGAAACCGATGTTGCCGAAGAGCGCCTGGCGCCGAGGGGGGCTATTCGCATCGGCCTGCCCCTCAGTTTTGGCCTGACCCGCCTGGCGCCCTTGCTCCTGGAATTTTCCCGCAGCTATCCGGAGGTCAGTCTGGACATGGATTTCACCGACCGTCGGGTGAAACTGATCGAAGAGGGGATCGATCTGTCCATCCGCATCACCCGCCGGCTGGAGGCGGGGGACGTGGCGCGCCGGATCGGCGCTAGCCGCATGTTGGTCGTCGCCTCACCCGACTACTTGGCGCGTCATGGCCGTCCATTGCATCCTGCCGAGCTGATCCATCATCAGTGTCTGGGCTATACCGGTGCGGCCAACAGTCAGAGCTGGCAATTCCTGATCAAAGGGCAGCTGGAGAGCTTTTCGATCCGCAGCCGGCTTCAGGCCAATAACGGCGACGTGCTGGCCGAAGCCGCTGCGCAGGGTATGGGCATCAGCGGTGCGCCGGATTTTATCGCTGCCGGCTTTCTGGCCAGTGGACGGGTGGAGGAAATCCTGCACGACTACCCCATTCCGGAACTGGGTATTTACGCCTTGTTGCCGAGCAATCGCCAGATCCCCCACCGGCTGCGGGTGTTGATGGATTTTCTTGCGGCAAAGCTGCCCCTTGCCTGTCCGGCAGCCGGGAGCGCCGGGGAAACGAGCTAATCGAGCAGGTTTCTCTGGTCCAGATAACGTTCGAGAATGACCAGCCGCATTTCCGGGTCGTCCAGTTCAAGCAGCTTTTGTTTGGCGAGAGCCTGCACGGGCAGCACTTCCACCAGTCGATAACCCACCCACGCGGCACTGTCTATCCGGTGCGGCGGCGGGATGCGGCTGGTGCCGAGATCGCTCAGGATGCGTTGCAGCAGGGGCAGCAAGCGCTGGCGTTCCGGCGGAAAGGCGGGCGTATCGGTTTCCGGCAGGAGCTCCACCCGGGCCAGTTGTAACTGATCGGAGGCGACCTGCCGGTCAATAATGCGAAAGCGCCGGGTGCCGCGTACGGCAAGCATCATGATGCCCAGTTGCGGCACTTCGGCACTGACGACTTCTGCCAGGGTGCCGACCGGATGCGGGGTGGCTGCCGGGCCGGTTTCACTGCCCTCGGCAATCAGGCAGATGCCGAAGGGGCGGCTATCTTTGAGGCAGGCCGCCGCCATATCGAGGTAGCGCTGCTCAAATACCTTGAGAGTTTGCGTTCCGCCGGGGAAAAACACCGATTGCAGAGGAAAAAGAGGGATTTCCAGAGTTTCCGCCGATGCTGCGGGGGCAAGCGAGGGCGTTGGAGCCGCTTTTTTCCGCAGAAAATCAAAAAGGCCCATCAGTTCCCCCAGCGTGCCATCAGCTGGTGTTCCACCCCCAGTTGGTCGAGGATGCGGGCGACGACAAAGTCCACCAGGTCGCTCACCTGCTGCGGGTGGTGGTAAAAGCCGGGGTTGGGTGGCAGGATCACCGCTCCGGCATGGGCCAGACGCAACATGTTTTCCAGGTGGATGGCGGAGAGGGGCGTTTCACGTGGAACCAGGATGAGTTTGCGCTTTTCCTTGAGCATCACGTCGGCGGCCCGTTCGATCAGGTTGTCGGCCAGACCCTGGGCGATGCCGGCCAGAGTGCCCATGGAACAGGGGCAGACCACCATGGCATCGGAAGGGTTGGAGCCGGACGCCACCGGGGCAAACCATTCTTCCCGGCCATAGACCGCCAGCTGCCCGGGTGCGGCGGCGAAGTGGGCCAGCAGCCACTGGCGGGCCTCTTCCGGGCGGGTGGGCAGGGTGATATCCAGTTCCTGCTTGATGACCACCTGAGCGGCCTGGGAATACAGCAATTGGACCTGGCGACCAGCCGCCAGCAGGCACTCCAGCAGGCGCAGGCCATAGGGCATGCCGGAAGCTCCGGTCAGGGCCAGGCAAATGGTTTCAGGCATGGGGCGGCTCCGGGGGGCGGTATTCATTCCACAGTTTAGCCACGATCAGGCCATTGAGGGTGCCAAAAATGAGGGCGGCCAGGCCAAAAATCGGCGCCAGCAAAAAAACGCCGTCGTGCGGGATCAGCCACCAGCGGGCCAGAAGCAATTGCCCGCCGATATGGGCGAAGGCCGCCAGCAGGCTCCAGCTGACCGGCCCGAACCAGCGTTGCGGCAAGCGGACCGCCAGGGCAAGAATGGCCAGACTGAACAGCGCGCCGCTCAGGGAGAGAAAAAATCCCGGCGCCAGGAATTGTCCGAGGAGCAGGCTGCTGGCGACGACCCGCAAGCCGGTCACCCAGGCAGCGGCACTCCAGCCATAGCGGGCGAGAACTAGCAGGGTGACAATGTTGGCCAGCCCCGGTTTGACGCCGGGCAGGGGCGAGGGGATGGCGGCGTCCACCAGGGCCAGTCCGACGCCGGCTGCTGCCAGCCAGGCGATGCGCCGGTCCTGGTCGGTGACGGCCAGTTCAATAACTGAGGCTGTCATAGGCTCTGGTGCGACCGGTAATTTGCAGGCTGACCCGGTTGGGGGCGCAGATGGCGATTTCACCGGGGCGGCTCAGCCAGCCCTGGCGAACACAATATTGCCGGGGGCCGGGATCGGCGGCCACCCGCGCCCGGCCGGGTTCGACGGAAATCAGGGTCGTCCCCAGGGGGCCGGGTACGGCAAGCTGCTTGCCGGACCGCAGGTCGACTTCGGCAAAAATCTGCCCGTTCTGACGGATCACGGCTTTCTCGGCAAATCCCCCCTGCCACAGGCGAGGCATCTGCCAGCCGACGAGCAGGACGGCGGCCAGCAGAACCAGCCAGTCCCCTGGCCGGAAGTAGGCCAGCCAGCGCATCAGGAGCCGGCAAGCGCCCGGTGGCGGACGAGAACGCGGGCCCGGTTGGTGAATTCTCCGCCCAGCCATTCGGCCAGATAGACCGAACGGTGCTGGCCACCGGTACAGCCGATGGCGACCGTCAGATAATTGCGGTTGTCCCGGATATAAGCGGGTAGCCAGGTGGCGACAAAGCGGCAGATGTCGTCGCGCATACGGATGACTTCTTCCTGCTCTTCAAGAAAATCGGCCACCGGCTTGTCGAGGCCGGTCTGGGCGCGGAGCAGGGGTTCGTAAAAGGGATTGGGCAGGCAACGTACATCAAAAACCAGGTCGGCATCGAGGGGGATGCCATGTTTGAAGCCGAAGGACTCGAACATCAGGGTCAGCCCCCGGCCCGGCTCCGAGGCGATGAATTGGCGGATCCACTCGCGCAGGGTGTTGGCCTTCATTTCGCTGGTGTCAATGCGGTGGCCGAGGGCGGCGAGGGCTTCCAGGCGATGGCGCTCTTCCCGGATGGCCTCTTCCAGGCTGCGGTCGTCACCCGCCAGCGGGTGGCGGCGGCGGGTTTCCGAATAGCGTTTGAGGAGGGTTTCATCCTTGGCGTCGAGAAAGATGAAGCGCGGCTTGAACCCCCAGCCTTCCAGGGCCTCAATCTGCTTGGGCAAGTGCGAAATGCTTTCGCCGCCGCGAATGTCCACGGCCACGGCCACCTTGTCGTAACCGCCGTCGCGCAATTCCTTGACGAGCATTTGCAACAAGGGAGAGGGAAGATTGTCGACACAATAGTAGCCGGCATCTTCCAGCAAGTGGATGGCAACCGATTTGCCGGAGCCGGAGAGGCCGCTGATCAATATGAGGTCCATGCCGTGCAGGATAATCAAGGCGGCACGGTGAGGCAACCCACGGCATAATAGAGAAAAAAACGAGGAGACTCCCATGCCCACCCCCCAGAACCTGCCTGAACTGTCTTTTCTCCCCGAATTGATCAGCCTGCGGCGCGATATTCACGCCCATCCGGAGCTGGCCTTCAACGAACAGCGCACCGCCGAGCTGGTGGCGGCCGAACTGGAACGCTACGGCCTGGAGGTCTATCGCGGCCTGGCCAAGACCGGTGTCGTGGGGGTGCTGCGCGCTGGCGCCTCGCCACGCATGATCGGCCTGCGCGCCGACATGGATGCCTTGCCCCTGGCCGAATTGAACGAGTTTCCCCATCACTCCCGCCACCCCGGAAAAATGCACGCCTGCGGCCACGACGGCCACACCGCCATGCTCCTCGGGGCGGCCCGCGCCCTGGCCGAAAAACCGGATTTCAACGGGGTCGCCGTGTTCATTTTCCAGCCCGCCGAGGAATCGGAGGGCGGCGCAGCGGTGATGATCGAGGATGGCCTCTTCGAGCAGTTTCCGGTGGAAGCCGTTTTCGGCATGCACAACTGGCCGGGCATCCCGGTGGGCCAGATGGCGGTCATGCCGGGGCCGGTCATGGCCGGCACCTGCGCCTTCGAGATCAGCGTGCGCGGTCACGGCTGCCACGCCGCCATGCCGCATCAGGGCATCGATTCCATTGTCGCCGGGGCGCAACTGGTACAAGCCCTGCAAACCGTCGTCAGCCGCACCCTGCACCCCTGCGATGCCGCAGTGGTCAGCGTTACCCAGTTCCATGGCGGCGAAGCGTGGAACATCATTCCCGAGGAAGTGGTGTTGCGCGGCACCATCCGCAGCTTCAAGCCGGAGGTGCAGGAAGCCGTCGAGCGAGCCATCGAACGCCTGTGTAGCGGCATCGGCGCCGCCAACGGTGCACAGATCGGCGTCCATTTCGACCATCGCTACCCGCCGACGGTGAATAGCCAGGCCGAAACCGATTTCTGCCGCCGCGTGGCCGGTGAGGTGCTGGGAGCGGAACAGGTCATCACCGATGCCCTGCCCTCCATGGGCGCCGAGGATTTCGCCTACATGCTGCGGGAAAAACCGGGCTGCTACGTGTGGCTGGGCAACGGGCCGGGCACCGGCGGCTGCACCCTGCACAACCCCCATTACGACTTCAACGACGATATTCTGGCCCTCGGCGTCAGCTACTGGGTGCGCCTGGTGCAGCAGGCGTTGCCGGCAGGCTGAAAGCGCCATGCACCCGGCCAAAGTGGAACGCAGCCGGGTTGTCCGGCTCACCGACCTGCCCAACATCGGCCCGGCCATGGCCAGGGATTTGCGCCGGCTCGGCATCGAGCACCCGGAGCAACTGGTGGGCCGTGACCCCTGCGTGATGTACAACGAGCTGTGCGCCGCCACCGGTTGCCGGCAAGACCCCTGCGTGCTTGACGTTTTCGTCTCGATTACCCGCTTCATGGCCGGCGAGGACGCCCGGCCCTGGTGGGCGTATAGCGCGGAGAGGAAGGGCGGAGTGGGATAGTGGCCGGATCAATGACCGGCCACCAGCCATCCCTCTTCCCGCCGCAGGGCGCCAACCCCTAGGAGTTCCTGCTCGATTCTTCGGGCCAGCTTGTCTTCTGGCAGGCCGAGGTAGCGGCTGTTGACGTCGAGGGCGAAGGGCAGGCTGAGGATGAAGGTGGCAAAATTGCTGGCCGGGAGGCGTTGTTTTTCCAGGAGAGCGAAGGAGACGATGACCTTGATGGCGTGCCAAGCCAGGCGTTCGATATCGGACTCGAAGCTTGTCAGCCGCTGGAAAGCACGTTGCAGCGCTGCGTCCACGTCGGCAAACGGGGCGCCATGGCCGGGGAGGACGGTGTCGATGGGCAGGCGGCCAAGCATTTCCAGGGTGGCGCGGGTACTGGCCAGGCCGTCGCCCTGACCGAGCAGTTCGGGAAAAATGACGCCGAAGCCGCTTTTCCACAGGGCGTCACCGGAAATCAGGATGCGCCGTTCCGGGTTGTAGAAGGCCAGGGCTTCCATGTCGTGGCCGGGCACGGCCAGGGTTTGCCAGTTGAGGCCGCCCATGGAGATTTCGTGGTCGGCGGCGAGCAGGCCGTCATGCTGGAAACGGGCGCCTTGCTGGCCAAGGGGAGAGAGCAGGAGAGCATCCTCGTCCCAGTCGGCAATGGTGGCCGACAAGCCGGCGGGAACCAGGATGCGGCAGCCAAAGGCGGCTTGCAGGGCGGCGTTGCCGCCGATGTGGTCGGAATGGCCGTGGGTGTTCACCAGCCGCTTCAGTTTTTTGCCCTGGAGCGCCTGGCCGACCAGGGCGACCGTTTGCGCGGCATGAGTGACGTAGCCGCTGTCCACCAGGGTGGCTTCGTCGCCCTCAAAAAACAGGATATTGTTGGCCGACAGCCAGCCTCGTTCGAGAACCCGGATGCTCGCCGGCAGAACCGGAGTCATTCGGGAGTGTCCGGGTCGCCGTCGGTGGCTTGGGTGGCAATCACCGTGATGACCTCCTCGGAAACAATGCCCGGCGATTCCAGGGGCGGGCGGCCGCAGCCCAGGCAGTAGCCGGAATCTGGATCGGCCTGGCAGATGCCGATGCACACGTAATACTGTTCGGTGGTCGTGGTCATGAATTTACGGTGGGTGTTTCCTGGGGCGTCTGCTGTCGGCGCTGG
>CAZHVZ010000050.1:0-2236 GCA_964536245.1 uncultured Rhodocyclaceae bacterium | reverse complement strand
ATCTTCGGCGTCGTCGGCGGCAGCCCAGCGGGAGATTTCTTCCAGGGTGCGAAAGCAGCCGCGACAGAGGCCGTTGCTCGGGTCCATCTGGCAAAGGTTGATGCAGGGGGAGGCGACCATCCGGGCGGTCCTGTTTCTGTGGGTTGTCAAATCAGCAGGAAACGGTGTTGCTGGTCGCGCACCGCCTCCACGGCTGCCAGGGCTTCATCCCGGCTGATCCGGGCGAGCATGACCAGATAGTGACGCTTGTCCCGGCTGCTGAGTTCCGGAAAGTTCAGGGTGTTGAGATCGTTGCCGTTGGCCGGGGCGTCGCTCACGATGCCGAGGCGGTCCACCGTGATGCTGACCGGCGCCAGGTGCAGGGAAAGCTCCGGCGAAGAAAGAAAATCGCCGAGAGCCTGGGTCAGCTGCTCCGGCATCAGGGAGGCAGCGGTTTCCCGCAGGCGGGTGTCGAGCTCGGCCAGATGGCGGGTACGGACTTCGTACTCCAGCCCCGGTGTTTTGCCCCGCAGGATGGTCAAGTGGGCGCGTTCGACGGAAAGATCGGCGCGCAGTCCTTCCCGTTCGCAGCGCAGGGCTTCGACGTGTTCATGAAAGGTCTGGAGCAGGCTGTCGAGCGCAGTCAGGCGGAGCTGCCGGCGGGTCAGGGCAGCGTCGCAGCGCGGTTCGATCAGGGTATGGTCGGAAAAATAGAGGACCAGTTGCGGTACATCATTCTGGATGAGGTCACCCTGGCGGGCGATGCCCAATTGCCGTTTCTGCTGCCGGCGAGCCGCGAAGAGCCCGTAGAAATGCTCGCTTTCGAGGCCGGCGGGGTCGGCCAGGTAATCGCGCACCGCCTGGCTGCGGCCGAGCATCTGGTCGATGTCATCGGCGCTGGCGAACAGGGCGTGTACCAGCGGGTCGGTGGAGAAGGCCTTGCGGTTGATGTCGATGGGGCCGGGCAGGGCATCCACCAGACTGTCGCAATAGCCCAGGGCATGGGTGATCGGGCCGAGCAGTTTGCGTTCGAAGCCGGGGGACACTCTGAGCAGCGGGCTGACCAGTTCGCCCACCCGCTCCAGGGCCTTGCTCGCCGCCGGGTCAAGCGGCGGTGCCGGCTTGAGGAATTCGCCGAGAGCGGAAAGCAGGCTCATTGAAAATGGCTGCCGGATCAGGCGCCGGCACTCGAACATAAGGCGCGCCCGGCCTTGGCGCCATTGCTGCGGCCAATGGCGCCGGAAATCCATTCGCCGACGGCAGCCAAGGCGGGCAGGTCGATGCCGGTTTCAATGCCGAGGCCGTGCAGCAGGTACACCACATCTTCGCTGGCCACATTGCCGGAGGCACCCTTGGCATACGGGCAACCGCCGAGGCCGGCGACGGAACTGTCGAAAACGGCCATGCCGAGGTTGAGGGAGGCGTAGATATTGGCGATGGCCATGCCGTAGGTGTCGTGGTAATGCCCGGCCAGTCGCCCGAGGGGAATGGATCGGGCGCAGGCTTCAATCAGGCGGCTGATGGAAAGGGGATTGCCGACGCCGATGGTGTCGCCCAGGGAAACTTCGTAGCAGCCCATGTCGAAAAGGGTTTTTGCCACGCTGGCGGCCTGTTCCGGGGCGATGGCACCTTCGTAGGGGCAGCCGACGACGCAGGATACGTAGCCGCGCACCTTCATGTCGAGGGCGCTGGCGGCGGAAACCACCGGCTCGAAGCGCTTCAGGCTTTCGGCTATGGAGCAGTTGATATTCTTTCGGGAAAAAGCCTCCGAAGCCGCGCCAAAAATGGCCACTTCGCTGGCGCCGGCTTCCACCGCCGCATCGAAGCCCTTGAGATTGGGCGTCAGGACCGGGTAGGTGACGCCTGGCCGCTGGCTGATGCCGGCCATCACCGCGCTGTTGTCCCCCATTTGCGGCACCCACTGGGGCGAAACGAAGGAGGGCGCTTCAATGACCGGGACGCCGGCAGCGCCGAGGCGGTTGATCAGCTCGATCTTGATGTCGGTGGGGACGAGCTGCTTTTCATTTTGCAGGCCGTCGCGGGGGCCGACTTCGACGATTTTGACTTTTCCGGGAAGGGACATGGCGTATTTTCTGGCATTCAATGGGTTGGCTTGCGGAAAATCAGGCGTGGGCCTCTTCCTGAACATGCAGTTCCTGCTTCATGCGTTCCCGCATCATGAACTTCTGGATCTAGCCGGTGATGGTCATCGGGAAATTATCCACGAAACGGATGTGGCGGGGCACCTTGTAGTGGG
>CAZHVZ010000049.1:15554-23537 GCA_964536245.1 uncultured Rhodocyclaceae bacterium | reverse complement strand
GAAATTGATGTTGCGCCGGCGGTCGTAGCGGTCGATTTCCGCCGGGCCGCCGGTGATGGTCAGGCTGGCGACGGTGCCGATCATCACCGGGCCATGCTTGCCGGGGACGGTCAGGCGTTCGAGCAGGGCGAGATCCTGGCGGGCCGCCGGGGGCAGTTTGACGACAATGGGAATCTGGCGCTGGGCGAGGTTGAGCTTGGCCAGGCTCTGGTCGTAATCTCCCGCCGTGGCGATGCGCAGCACGTCGGCAATGGCCGCCGAGGTAACGCCGAGGTCGGCAGCGCGGGCAGAATCCGGGCGCACCACCAGTTCCGGGCGAACCAGGCTGGCCGTCGAAGTCACCGCGCCGATGCCGGGAATGGTCCGTAATTCCCGCTCCACCAGGCGGGCATGGTCGGCCAGCAGCTGGCCGTTTTCGCTGGCCAGGACCAGCACGTATTTTTCGTTGGACCCCCCCAGGCCGACCTTGACCTGCATGCCGGGCAGGACAGCCAGGGCTTCCCGCAGATCCCGCTCCACCGTCTGCTTCCGGATGCCGCCTCGCTGGCTGCGCGGGGTCATGTTGATGGTCAGGGTCGCCTTGCGTACTTCCGGGGCGCCTCTCGGGGCAAAGGGATCGCTGCCGGCAGCGCCGCCGCCAATGGCGGTGTAAACCATCCTGACGTGGGGATTTTTCTCCACCAGATGGCGGGCATTCTCGGCGGCGTTATAGGTTTCGCTGAAAGTGCTGCCGGGGGGCAGGGAGAGATAAACCTGGGTTTGCGACAGGTCATCCGGCGGGATGAAGCCGGTGGGCAGCAGCGGCACCAGGGCAAAGGAGCCGAAGAAGAAAACGGCGGCAGCGAGCAGGGTGAGCAGCCGGTGTTTCAGGCACCAGGTGGCCCAACCGGTATAGACCTCCATCCAGCGCGGTTCCCGTTGCGGTTTTCCGGGCGGTTTGAGCAGGTAGGCCGACATCATGGGGGTGAGCATGCGGGCCACGACCAGGGAGAAAAAGACGGCAATCGCCGCCGTCCACCCGAACTGCACGAAAAACTTGCCCGGCACGCCGCTCATGAAGGCGGTGGGCAAGAAAACGGCGATCAGGGTAAACGTGGTGGCGATGACCGCCAGGCCGATTTCGTCCGCTGCTTCCATCGCCGCCTGCAAGGGGGTTTTGCCCTGGGCCAGGTGGCGCATGATATTTTCGATTTCGACAATGGCATCGTCCACCAGAATGCCGACCACCAGCGACATGGATAGCAGGGTGACGACGTTGAGGGAAAAGCCCATGAAATACATTGCGGCGTAGGTCGGGATGATGGACAACGGCAGGGCCGTGGCGGAAACCAGGGTGGCCCGCCAGTCGCGCAGGAAAAGCCAGACCACCACCACGGCAAGGAGGGCGCCTTCAATGAGCAGGGACATGGAGCCTTCAAAATTTTCCAGCACCGGGTCCACGAAATTGAAAGCCTCGGTGATGGTGATGTCCGGGTGCTTGGCCTTGAGTTTTTCCAGGGTGGCGACGACCTCTTTGGCCACATCCACCTCGCCGGCTCCCCGGCTGCGCACGATTTCAAAGCCGACCACCGGCTTGCCGTTGAGCAGGGCCGCCGACCGTTGTTCGCCGACCGTGTCCTTGACCGTGGCCAACTCATCGAGACGGACCCGGCGCCCGTCGCTGAGGGCGACTTCCATCCGGCCCAGTTCTTCGGCGGTGTGCACGGTGGCGATGGTGCGTACCGACTGTTCGGCCCCGCCCACGTCGGCCCGTCCGCCGGAGGCTTCCTGCTGGGTCTGCTTCAGCTGGCGCGAAACATCGCTGGCCGTGGCGCGAAGGGCGAGCAGCTTGGCCGGGTCGAGCTCGACCTGGACTTCCCGGCTGACGCCGCCAACCCGCGATACGGCGCCAACACCGCGCACGCTGAGCAGGGCCTTGGTCACCGTGTTGTCCACGAACCAGGACAGGGCTTCGTCATCCATCCGGCTGGAGGCCACGGTGTAGGTCAGGACCGGGGACCCGGCCAGGTTCATCTTGCTGACCACCGGATCCTTGAGGTCACCGGGCAGGTCGGCACGGACGCGGGAAACGGCATCGCGCACATCATCCACGGCATCCTGGGTGGCTTTCTCCAGGCGGAATTCGACTGTGACAACGGCCGTTCCATCCTGCACCTTGGTGTAGATGTGCTTGATTCCTTGCAGGGTCGCCACCGCATTTTCGATCTTGCGCGCCACCTCGGTTTCCATCTGGGCCGGCGCGGCGCCGGGCAGGGAGGCGGTGACCGTCACCGTCGGCAGGTCAATATCCGGGAACTGCTGGATTTTCATCCCCTTGAAGGCCATCAGGCCGAGCAGGGTGAGCATCAGAAACAGCAACACCGCCGGAATCGGGTTGCGGATGGACCAGGCGGAAACGTTCATGGCATCAGGGCTGTTTGGTGGCGGCAGGAGCTGCCGCGACGACCCGCACGCTGTCGCCGTCGGCCAGGAAACCGGCGCCGCTGGCGACGACCTGGGCTTCGGGCGGCAGGCCGCCGACCTCGATCAATTCTCCCCGGCGCCGTCCGGTCATGACCTTGATCTGGGCCACTTTGGCCAGATTGTCCTTGGCGTTCTCCAGGCGGAAAACGTAGGCAAACCCTTCGCGCAGCAAAACGGCGGATTGGGGCAGGGTCAAGGCCGATTCCTGGCCGAGTTCAAATTCGCCCCGGGTGAACATGCCGGCGCTGACCAGTTTTCCGGCCTCGGTCGGGAGATCCACATAGACCAGCCCGTTGCGGGTTTGCGCATCCACCGTCGGTGCCACGGCCCGGAGCCGTCCCTCAATGACCGCCCCGTTCGGGCTTTGCAGGAGTGCCCGCTGGCCGGGCTTGAGGCGGGCCAGTTCGCTGGCCGTGACTTCCGCCCGCCATTCGAGACGCCCTCCCCGGATCAGGCGGAACAACTCCTGCCCCGGCTGGGTGAGGGAACCGACGGTGGCGGTGCGGGCGGAAATGATGCCGTCGTCGGGAGAGGCAACGCTGGCCTTGGCGCTGCGCAACTGCGCCGTGTGCAGGCGGGCCTTGGCCGCGTTCAGGCGGGCAAGGGCGGTTTCCGCTGCGGTGTGGGACTGGATGGCCTGCTGCAGGCTGAAAAATCCTTTTTCCCGCAGTTGCCTGGCCCGCTCGGCATTGGCCCGCGCCTCATCGAGGGTGGCCTGGGTTTCCGCCACGGCGGCACGGGCTTCGGCCAGTTCGCTATCGACGGTATCGCTGGCGATGCGGGCCAGGGCCTGCCCTTTTTTCACCTGGTCGCCGACATTGACCAGCACTTCGGTTAGGCGGAAGTTGCTTATCTCGGCGCCGATGATGCCCTCCTGCCAGGCGGCGATATTGCCGCTGGCAGCCAGGGTGCGCGGCCAGTCGAGCTGCTGCGGGGAGATCGCTGCGACGGTCAGGGCCGGCTTGCTGGCCGGGGCGGGGGCGCTGCTTGCCACCGGTTCGCCGCAGCCGGCCATGAGCGCGCTCAGGCCGATCAGCAGCAGCTGGCCCGGAGAGAGAAGGGAAGGGATTCGGGGAATCGGCATAGGTGCTTCCTTGCTATTTGCCATCGACGCGGGCTTGCCGGTAATAGGGGAGGTAACGCCAGGCCAGCAGGCCAAAGCAGGCGAACCAGCAGAAGGCGGCCAGGGAAAGCCAGTGCAGGTAGCCGGCGGGGTAGATCTGCGGTCCGACCACCCGTGCCACAAAGGCCAGCAGCATGATGCGCAGGGCCAACAGGTCGAGGCCGTCAAAGGCCACCTTGCGTCCGGTGTGACCCTTGGAAATGCGGATCAGCATGGCCGGGATGATCAGCCCCATGGCGCCGAAGGTGAATACATGCACGGCCAGGCTGCCGACCCATGTAATCTGGCCCAGGTAAGCAATGCCGTTGAGCAGCAGCTGGATGACAATCGCCAGGTAACCCAGGTGCATCACGCCCACATCAAGCCGGCCCATGGCCAGCAGCGGTTTCCAGAAGGCAAGGCGGAAGCCGAGCAGTGCCGCCAGCAGGAGACCGAGCGCGGCAGCCAGTCCCGGCGGCAGCCAGCTCTCGAAAATCATGGCGACGCCAAGCAGCTTGATCGCCGTATCGAGGCGCCCGTCACGCAGGATATTGACCTGGAAGCGGCTTTACATCAACTGGGTCCGGGCCCGCTCCCGCATGACCAGAAACGCAACCCGCAACAGCCCGCGCGCCATGCTCCACCGAGGGTGAAGGTGTCCGGGTTGAGCAGGAGGTTTTTGGCAAGGATGAACAGGGGCAGGACAATCAGGAAGAAGCGGTTATCCACCCGGTAGCTGTCGCTTTCCCGATGGCTGACGAGGGTGGTCAACAGCATCAGCACAATCGCCGCCAGGTAGAGATTGCTGAGGACGACGAAGAGCCAGCCGGGCAGGCAATCGGCAAAGCCCATGGCGAGCCGCTCCAGCAGCCAGGCGGTCGCCAGCCCGGCGAGGGCGGCGCCGTGATAGCCCCGGATATTGACCCAGTTCTTGGTGGAAGTGAGGAGGAATCCGCCCAGCACCGCCCAGCCAAAGCCGAAGAACATTTCGTGGGCATGCCACTGGACGGCGGAAAAACGGGCCGGCAGGGTGAGGTGGCCGCTGTAGCCGAAGACCCAGAGCAGGGGCAGGCTGAGTCCGGAAAGCATGGCCAGGGCAAAGAGGGGGCGAAAACCCACCGACCAGAAAGGGTGCTGAAAGAAATTCATGAATGAACGGCTCGGGCGCTCAGGGCGCCGGGTTGGTGTATATCAGGTGAAGGTGATTGATCTCGTCCTGCAAGGCTTCGGAAAGCGGTGTCTGGCACGCGGCCAGGGTTTCCTTGAGCTGCCCCAGAGTAGACGCGCCGACAATTGTACTGGTCACGAACCAGCGGGTACAGACAAAGCCCATGGCCAGCTGAATCAGATTCAGCCCGTGTTTTTTTGCCAGCGCGGCATAGGCAGCGAGCGCCGGCTGCACATTGGGCTTGCTGTAGCGCTGGCCGAAAGCGGGCCATAGATTGAGCCGCCCGACGGCCTGGGGGTTCTCCAGATATTTGCCGGTGAGATGACCGAAGGCCAGGACCGAATAGGCCAGCAAGCCCACCTCTTCGCGATGGCAGACTTCCGCCAGGCCGCTTTCAAAGCTGCGATTGAGCAGGCTGTAGGCATTCTGGATGGACGCCACCAGCGGCAGGTCGAATTCCCTGGCCAGCCGTTTGAATTCCATGACCCCCCAGGGGTGTTCGTTGGAGAGCCCGATGGCGCGTATCTTGCCGGCCTGCACCAGTTCGGCCAGGGCTTCCAGCTGCCGGAGAACGGGTGTGCATTCCCGTTCCTTGCCCGGCTCATACTGCCAGAGTCCGAACATCGGCTGGTTGCGTTCCGGCCAGTGCAGCTGGTAGAGATCGACATAGTCGGTTTGCAGGCGATGCAGCGATCCTTCCAGGGCGGTCCGGATGTTTTCCTGGTCGAGCGCCGGCGGGCCGCCCCGTATCCAGTGCAGGTTGCGGGAAGGCCCGGCAACCTTGGTGGCAACGATGATTTTTTCCCGATCCTGGCGCTTCAGCCAGTGGCCGATGATGGTTTCCGAGCGGCCATAACTTTCGGCGGTGGGGGGGACGGCATACATCTCGGCGGTATCGAGAAAATTGATGCCGCATTCCAAAGCGTAGTCGAGCTGGGCATGGGCATCCTCCTGGCCGGTTTGCTGGCCGAAGGTCATGGTGCCGAGACAGAGGGAAGGGACTTGCAGGGTGCTGCTGCCAAGCGGGCGAAGGTGCATGGATACTCCGGGTTATGCGTGCTGAGTGCAGTAAGAGCGCAATCCTAACCCAGTGTTCCCGGCCAGGAAAAATAAGCAGCCATGAACCATCCTGACGCAGGCGTTCGTTTGCAGCCGCCGTTGTGGCGGCGGAAGCCGACAGTCCATGATCAAGGTGCCAAGCACTGGCAGTTGGTGGTAAGGTTCCGGTACCGTTGCCGTGGTCAGCGTTTTCCAGGCAAGCCAACTCCGGTCATGACTATGCAGCCCTTGAACTTTCTTCGCTGTTTGGCCTGTTCCTGCCTTGTGCTGGCCGGAACTTTCTGGCCGTTCAGTCTGAGCCGGGCGGCAGAAACGCTGGTTTTCTGCTACGAAAAGTCGGATGCCCGCCCCTGGCGCACCGCTGACGGACAAGGCTTGAATATCGTCTTGCTGCGCCTTGTCGAGCGGGAAACTCAGATGAGCTTTCAGTATTCCGGCTTGCCCTGGAAGCGTTGCCTGATGCAATTGAAAAACAACGAGGTGGCCGGCGCCATCGGTTCCAGTTTCAGGGCTGATCGCCAGGCCATGGGGGTCTATCCGGGGGCGCTGAAGGCAGGCCAGCTTCCGGATGCCGGCAAGCGGCTGAACATGGACGGTTATGTTCTGCTGCGCCGCAAGGGGACCGCTGTGGCATGGAACGGCAAGGACATTGTCGGACTCGAAGGCGTCGTCGGAACCCAGCTTGGCTATTCGATCATCGACAAGCTGCTTGCCCTGGGGGTTAAAGTGGATGACGGTACCCATGGCGCCCGGGAAACCCTGGTCAAACTGGCGGGAGGGCGCCTGGGGGCTGCGGCGCTGCATACCGGCGAAGCGGAGTATCTGCTCAGGAATACCAGCAGCCTGGCCGCTGATCTGGAAATATTTTCAGAAAGCCTTGCCGAAAAACCGTATTTTCTGATGCTTTCGCATCAACTGCTGGCGACCCGGCCGGAACTGGCTCAACGGGTCTGGAATGGCATTGAAAAGGTCCGTAGTTCAGCGGAATACCAGCGGCTGGAGAGGGAAATCCTCGCCAGAGGCGAGCGTTAGAGAAGCGGCGAACGGTCCTTTTCTGCGGAGACTACGGAAATTATCTCGTGCAGCGCTCGCGGCAATCCTGCTGCCCGTTCGGCCATTTTTCCCCTTTCAGGCAGGCTACGAGCAGGCGCTCCCGGGCGCGGGTATTGGCTTCGTGGCTGCTGAACTTGTTGCAATTGTCCAGATCCCTGGCAAAGCGCTGTTCGCAACTGTCGAGGCAGGCCTTCTGTTTTTCCGCCGAGGCGCAGCCGGCCAGAAGCAGGGCCAGCGCCAGGGAGCAGGGCAGCAAGCCCCTAACTGACCAGACCATGCCTGGCTCTCAGATAGTGCTGGGTGTTGGCCGAGTAGCCCTTGCGATCCAGGCATTCGGTGCGGGCTGCCAGTTTTTCAGCCAGGCCGGGGCGGGCCGCAGCGCTTTCCGAACACTGCCGCAAGTCGCTTTCCAGCACTTCGCTGAATTGCCTGGCCTGGGCTGCGGTGGTAATTTTGTTTTCCCGCAGGAGCAGGGCGTGGTCCACTGAAAAAGCGCCGGATGCGTCTTCGAAATACAGCACCTCGTTCGCCTGGGTCACCAGCCTGGCCTTGGCGTCTGAGAGCAGGGAAAGGCTTTCCGGCGGCAAGGGCGGCGGTACGGCAAGGGCGGTGAGGGGGGGCGGGGCAGGTGTTGCCGGCGGCTTGAGCAGATTGGCGTAGAGCGTCCAGGCACCGACCACCACCCCGGTCACCAGGGTGAGAATGAGTTGCAGGGCGCGATGGTTTTTGTCGTCAGTCAGCCAGTCCCAGAGTGCCTTCATGGTTTTTCAGGTGTTTGGATCGGGGAGCGATTTTACACCCTGGAGCGAACACCTGATAAAACGAAGCCGCTCAATCGACCGGGGAACGACCGGTGCGCTTCCCGCCCATCAGCTGCCAAAATTTTCCGGCATCTGTACGGCAACGACTTCGCCTTTGGCGGTGGCTACCCCGTTGGCGAATACCGTGCAGTCCACGATGACCTTGCGGCCCTTGATTTCCCTGATCTTGCCGCGAATTTCCAGGGGGACGCCGAGGGGGGTGGCTTTCAGGTATTGCACCAGCAGGGAGCCGGTAACGAAGCGGAAGGCGGGCAGACTGTCCAGCGCACGGCCTTCCGCCCGGTACATGGCGGCAGCGGCGGTGCCGGTGCTGTGGC
>CAZHVZ010000049.1:1848-15544 GCA_964536245.1 uncultured Rhodocyclaceae bacterium | reverse complement strand
GCGGTTATCCGACAAGCGGCTTGCACGGATCAGGGCACGGGGTTGCGCGCCGATGAGGGAGGCCAGCAGGCCGCCGTAGACATAACCGGGGATGGCCGTGTGATATGGCTCCGGGGTGTAGCGGGTGACCGATTCCTCCCCGTCCCAGTAGGTTTTGATGCGATGGCCGTGCTGGTTGAGGCTGCCGCAGCCGTAGCAGTGGGCGACGTTTTCCGGGTAGTAGTCCTGAAAGGCTTTCATGGCGGGGTTTCCGAGAGCGGTTGGCGGGAAGGGGCGGGTTTGTTGTCGAAGTCCGCCGCCATCATAAAAAGGGGTGCCCCACCCGTCTATTGCCGGGCTTGCCGAATGTCGTGCAAAGACAGACAGCCGGCCTCCAGGGCGGCGGTTTCCTGGCAGCCCTGATCCACCAGCCAGTCGGCAAAGGTCCGGGCGGCCTGGCCTGGTTTGGCTTGGCGATGCAGCAGGTGATAGGCGCCGCTGATCAGCGGTCGGCTGTTCGGCAGGGAGAGCAGGGCGCCGCTGTGCATGAGGCCGCTGAGAAAAAGTCCGGGAATCAGGCCGACGCCGAGCCCCTCGACCACGGCCTGGATGGCCAGGATGGTGTTGTCCAGTTGCAGCCGGGGCTGGGTATCTGTTTCCCGCAGCGGGTGTTCGCCAAACCAGCGGGGCCACAGGTCGGGGCGGGAGCGCAT
The DNA here is from genome assembly GCA_964536245.1 of uncultured Rhodocyclaceae bacterium. Classification (GTDB taxonomy): domain Bacteria; phylum Pseudomonadota; class Gammaproteobacteria; order Burkholderiales; family Rhodocyclaceae; genus CAZHVZ01. Next base: position 14,852 of record CAZHVZ010000049.1, on the reverse strand, counting down.
GGCAATGAGTGGCGCATGCAGCAAGGCCTCGGGCGAATCCAGCTTCTCGTGGCCGGCCAGGCGCGGGCTGCACACCAGTTGCGACTGCTCGGCCATGAAGGGGATGCCGGCCAGGCCATTGAAGTGAGCAGGATCGCGGCGGATATGAAGGTCGGCCGGCCTGCTCTTGTCGATCACTCCCTGCGAGGTGGTGAGGCGGATTTCGACGCCGGGGTGGGCGGCATGAAAGCCGGTCAGGCGGGGAATCAGCCAGTGCATGGCGAAGGTGGCGGTGGCGTCCACCTGCACCACCTGCCGGCTGGCGCCCCGGGCCAGATCGCGCAGGCGCTGGCTGGCGCGGTCGATGGCCTCGAGGGCGGGGGCGACCTGGGCGAGATAGAGTCCGCCGGCCTGGGTCAAGGAAATTTCCCGGAAGCGGCGCTCGAAGAGAGCAATCCCGAGATAGTCCTCCAACCCCTGAACCTGCCGGCTGACGGCCCCCGGCGTGACGCACAGTTCGGCGGCAGCTTTTTTGAAACTGAGCTGGCGGGCGGCTACGGCAAAAACCCGAATGGCGTTGAGGGGGGCTGACGGCATGGCGTGATCGGTTGAGTTTTAGTCATGCGATGGTAGCGTATTTTTCGTTTGAGACTGTTTTGGCAGTCTGTCACCATGGCAGTGGAAAAATTTGGATGAGTAAACTGCAATGACCAAGGAGGCAGGCATGACGGATGGCCGCTGGCTGCTGGGTCTCTGCCTGAGCCGCATGGGCTTCGGGCTGATCAATACGGCCTATGCGGCCTTGATTCCCATGCTGCGGCCGGCCTGGAACATGTCGGCCAGCGAGGCGGGTTCGGTGCAGTCCGCCTGGCACACCGGCTATATTGTTTCCCTGGTGGCGGCCAGTCTGCTGGCGGGCCGTTACGGCGCCCGGCGCAGCTTTATCGGCATGGGGTACGCTGCCTGTGCAACGGCCCTGCTCTTTGCCCTGGGGGCGCAGGATTTCACCTCGGCCTTCTGGCTCTACGGCTTGGCCGGCCTGTGCGCCGGGGGGTCCTATGTGCCGGGCCTGACCCTTGTTGCCGAGCGTTTTCCCCCGGCGGTCCGGGGGCGGGCGATGGGAGCCTACATTGCAGCGGCGTCTCTGGGCTATGCCCTGGGTTTGCTCGGGAGCAGTTCCCTGGCCGCCCTGGGCGGGCCGAGAGCCGGATTTCTTCTGGCCGCCGGGGGGGCGCTTGTCGGGCAGCTGACGGCCATCGCCTGCTTGCGCAGGACGCCCAATGTGGTGGTGGCGCCAGACCGTCGCGGAGCCCTGGCCACTCTGGCGTCCCTGCGTTACTTGTGGCGCCACAAGCCGGCCCGTTATGTCATTCTGGCTTACAGTTTTCATGCCTGGGAGCTGCTCGCCTTGTGGGCCTGGCTGCCGGCATTTCTCAGTGCTGCGGTGGCCCGGCATGGAGAAGTTTCGCTGGTCGCGGCGGGTGCTTCCCTGGCCGCGCTGACCCACCTTGTCAGCATGGCCGGCAGCCTGCTCGGCGGCCGATGGTCGGACCGCTGGGGGCGGACCGAGGTCATCCTCGCCCTGTCCGTGGCCAGCCTCTGCTGTTCGCTGTTTTTTGGCTGGTTGCTGGCGGCACCCCTGTGGTGTCTGGTACTGGTGGCGGTGTTCTTCAACCTGACGGCAATCGGCGATTCGGCCATTTTCTCGGCAGCGCTGACCGAGGTGGTGGAAGCGCAGCATCTGGCTGCCGCTTACTCGCTCCGTTCCGTCCTCGGCTTTGGCATGGGGGCGCTCAGTCCCTGGCTGTTCGGGGTGGTGCTGGATCGCGTTGCGCCGCCGGAAGAGGCCTGGGGCTGGGCGTGGACCTTGTTGGCCGTGGTTGCTGCCGTCGGGCCGCTGATGAGCTGGCGCCTGCTCCGGCAGCCAGGCCGCTAGCGAACAAGTCGCGCTCGTTCAGCCGAGCTGGTCTTCCTGGAAGCGGCGCTGGATTTCTTCCACATCGCCCAGACGTTTTTGCAGAGCGTTGACGCAGTCCCGATCAAATTTGCTGTCAGCCAGATCGTTCAGCTTGGCCAGAGCCTGCTCATTGCTCCAGGCGGGTTTGTAGGAGCGGGCGCTGGTCAGAGCGTCGAAGGCATCGGCCACGGCGGCGATGCGGGCTTCCACGGGGATTTGGTCGCCGGCCAGGCCGCAGGGATAGCCGCTGCCGTTCATCGCCTCGTGATGGTAGAGGGCGATGTTGCGCAGAACGTCGATGTGCTGCACACCGACGAAATGAAAATTCTCGATCATCGATTCAATCATCAGCTCACCCTTGGTGGTATGGGTTTTCATGATTTCGAATTCGTCGTCGTCGAGCTCGCCTTTTTTGAACAGAATGTCGTCGGGAATGGCAATTTTGCCAATATCGTGCAGGGGCGAGAAAAGGAAAATGTCTTCTACCGCTGTATCGTCCAAGTGGTATTGCGGCGCCAGTTCGCGGGCGATGATGCGGCAGTAATGCGCCATGCGGTCCAGATGGCAGCCGGTTTCCAGATCGCGGTGGTGGGCCAGGGCAGTGGCTGTGCGCACGCTGGCAACCAGGGCGCGCACGGCGGCCAGGTTGTCGATGACCAGCAGGGAAATGAGGTGGCCGATGAGGTCGAGATAATGCAGGGCGCGTTCGTCGAAGGCATTGGCCTGGAGGGAGTTGAAAAACAGGATGCCGACGAATTCGTCCTGATGGTACATGGGCAGGGTATAGCTGGAGCCGAAACCCTGGTGGCGGATCTTCCGGGTATGTTCCTGGCTGCCCTGCAGCAGTTCGAGATTGCTGACCAGCCGGGGCTGGCGGCGCTCGATCATCTCGTGCAGGGAGTGGGCCTCGGCCAGCCTGGCTTCATAGAGGGGCAGGGGGTCCTTGCTTTCGCTGGAATGAGCGTAGGTTTTCAGGACATCGGTGCCGGCGTCGTAGAGGGCAATGGAAATGCGGTCCACGTTGGCAACCTGCTGGCGCACGTAGGCGTGCACTGCTGACAGTTTTTCGGCCAGCGGAGCGGTGGAATTGAGCGATTCCAGTCCGTCCTGATGGGCGAACATGGCTAGGGTTGAGGCGGTGGCGTTGTCGTTCATCGGTGAATCCGGACTCAAAGAACAGCGAGTTGGGCGGGGGGAGTGAATCCTTCCCCGGAAAAATGGATGGGTCGGCTCAGCGTTCTCCACCGGCTGGCAGCAGGCTTTCCTGGTGGAGAACGCACTCCAGTTCTGCCGCTGTACGCCCACCCAATATGCGCAGCAGGTTTTCCAGCGCTTCCGGGCGGGGCAGGGGTTTGGTGTCTTCGACGGCAATCAGGCCGATTATTTCACCGCCGGAGCCGGTCAGGGGCGCACCGCAGTAGCTCTCGACACCGCCCACGCTGGGGTACAACTCGGCAATGTTGCACGGCACATTGACCGACGTGCCATTGAGCACAGCCCGGCAGGGCATCTGGGAAAGGTCATACTGGAACGGATTTTTCAGATCCTGGGCATCGGCAAAGACCAAAGTGCGGCCATGCTCCGGCTTTTCGGCCAGGGGAACGGTGACAAAGGCGAAGCGGACTCCCAGATGCCGGGTCAGGCACAGGGCCAGGGCGGCGAAATAGCGCTGCGCCCGAAATCCGGCAGTCGCTTCGCTGATGGTCAGGAGCTTTTGGGCAATCCAGAGTTTGTCGTCCATGGCAAGCGGGGTATTGGCTGAGGAGGCTAATCATACGGGCATCGCTCGACGATCGGAGCGGCTTTTTTGTAGACGCACCGGGCCAGGTAACAGTTCCTGGCTCCCCTGCCCGAACAGGCGGGTGGCCGCTGATGAGCGGGTGTTTGCGAGGCCAGCCGATAAAGCGGCTACGGAACTGTAAGGTCTTCTCCTTGGCTGCGACTAATCCACATGGGCGTCGAACAGGGCGCTGTGGTGAAAATTTCGATCGGTGGAGGTGTGCCATGGGTGTCAGCGGATGTACTTCCTGTCAGGTTGGTGGGGTCGAAGCCTTGAAGGCCTATGACCGGGCCTACGAGGTGAAAATGAAAGAGAAGGAAATGGCGATGGAGAAGCAGGCCGAGGCAGCCCGGCAGCGGAATATCTACGAAAACCAGCCGGTGGAAGGAGCAAGCATCGGCAGCCGCATCAACATCAGTGTGTGAGTCCAGGGCATGGACATATCCGGCCTGGACGCAGCACGCGCCGCCTATCCGGCCTCCGGGGGCGGCGAATCGGCCCTGCGGTGGCAACTGAACCGCTGCGAGAAGGAGTTGTCGGGCTGGATCAATTGCCGATCGGCAACAACGCCGGAGGGCAAGGAGAAAATTCAGGAAGTGTCGGATCGCCTGGCCAGGATCAAGGAACGCCTGGCGCAATCCGAGGAGGCGGCTGCCCGCCGCCGTGCCGGAAACGCCCCGCCGCCGGGCAGCGCTGGCACTGCGCTGTCCTCTCCGGATAGCTTTGCTCTTGCCGGAACAGGCCGCGTCGTGGATGTCCGGGCATAGTGGCCGGATTCTGTTGCAACCGGGCCGGATGGGAGACAATCCCCCTTTGCCTTCCAAACCGGAAAACACCGCAATGACCACCCTCTATCACAATCCGCGCTGCTCCAAGTCCCGCCAGACCCTCGCCCTGCTCAACGAACGGGGAATCACGCCGCACATTGTCGCCTACCTGGAGCAGCCGCCCGGTGCGGCTGAAATCAAGGAACTGCTGGCCCAACTGGGGTTTGCCGATGCCAGGGAGCTGATGCGCAAGGGCGAGGCGGAATACAAGGAGCTGGGTCTCGACAACCCGGCGCTCTCCCAGGATGCCCTGATTGCTGCCCTGGCCCAATCCCCGCGCCTGCTTGAACGCCCCATCTTTATCCACGGCCAGCGTGCCGTGATTGGCCGCCCGCCGGAGCGGGTGCTGGAGCTGCTATGACGGCCAGCTGCTGGCGCCGTATTTTCGGTGAAACGCAGGGGGTCGTACCGATCGGGAAGGTCAAATGAAAAATAGTTGCAGAAACCTGCTTGCTCTCCTCGCTTGCCTGACCCTGCCGCCGGCCTGGGCGGAGGCACCCCGGACCTTGCCCACGGCCGACACCAGAACCCACTCCAGGGCCGACACCAGGGCCGACTCCAGGGCCGACTCCAGGGCCGACTCCACGGCCGACTCCAGGGCCGAGGCCGGCGTTGTTCCGGAAGGCTTTGTTTTTGTCGAAGATGTCGTGCCGGGAGTTGTCGTGGAATTGCGCTACGCCGGGTCCGACAATTTTCTTGGTCGCCCGGTGGAGGGGTACAAGGACGCCCGCCCGGTGCTCACCCGGCAGGCCGCCAAGGCTCTGGCCAAGGTTCAGGCGGACTTGAAAACCTTTGGTCTGGGCCTCAAGGTCTTCGACGCCTATCGGCCCCAGCGGGCGGTCGATCACTTTGTGCAGTGGGCGCGGGATATCAAGGACCTCAAGGAAAAGGCCCGCTATTACCCGAAGGTGGATAAGTCCCGCCTCTTTGCCGAAGGCTACATTTCCAACCGCTCCGGCCACAGCCGGGGGAGCACCGTGGACCTGACCATCATCGCCTTGCCCGAGCCGGGTGGCAGCCCCCGCGAACTGGATATGGGTTCCGGTTACGACTACTTCGGACCCGAATCCTGGCCCGCCAGCATGGCCCCCGATGCCACCCAGCGTGCCCATCGCGCCCTGCTCCAGGCGGTGATGGTGAAACACGGCTTCATCCCCTACGCTCAGGAATGGTGGCACTTCACCCTGGCCAGGGAACCGTTTCCCGACACCTACTTTGATTTTCTGCCCCGGCGCTGATGCCGCATCGCGCCAGCCGCCTGCCCTGGCGATGCCGGCGCTCAAACCTCGGGTTGAACCTTGCCGAGGTCCCGCCTCGAGGTATCCATCAAATTCCGTTTTCCGTGCTCCAGCGCCGACCGATCAGGATGGCGCCAGCTGCCCATCATGAAGACTCAGCGCCTCCCGGAGCCGTGCGCTCTTGCAGCGCCGCATCAATCAGCTGCCGCGCAATGCTGACCGGTTCCGGCAGCAGGGGCAGGGCCTCGCGGGGGAACCAGCCGGCCTCCTCGATTTCCCCCGGGTCCGGCGTGATCGTGCCGCCGGCATAATCGGCAAAAAAGGCCACCATCAATGAATTGGGGAAAGGCCAGGGCTGGCTGTGGAAATAACGCAGCTTGGCGATTTCCACCCCCACCTCTTCCCGTACCTCGCGTGCGGCGCATTGCTCCAGGGTTTCGCCGGGTTCGACAAAACCGGCCAGGGCGCTGAACACGCCGGGCTTGAAGCGATGGCTGCGGGCCAGCAGCAGCCTGTCGCCATCCCGCACCAGCACCATGACGGCAGGGGAAATGCGCGGATAAGCCAGCAGCCCGCACCGGGGGCAGTGCATGGAATTCTCGCCGGCGCTCATCGCCGTTGCCGTTCCGCACTGGCCGCAAAAACGGTGGTGCTTTCGCCAATCCAGCAACTGCACCGCCCGCCCGGCCAGGGCAAAGGCTTCGGCCCCGGCGATCTGAAAAATGGCCCGTAGCGGTGTGGCCTCGCCGGCGGAGATTTCCGGCAGGTTGTCCAGGTCGGCCGCGTAGCACGGGAGCCCTTGCCATTGGCCCACCAGCAGGGCGTTTTCGGGGGCGCCGAAATCGGCGGCGCGGCCGAGGGGAAAAAGGGAGGCCGGATCATCGCCTGCCAAGGTCAGCAGTCGATGGTCGCAGCGGAGAATCCAGTAAGCGGTTTCGGTCATAGAGGCGGCAACTGGATGATCTGGTTAAGCAACGAGCATACCTCTGCGAAGCGCACATCGGACAGCCGTCCCAACGGGTGGGGCGCTCCACTGCGCATGCGCCAGTCGAAGGATTTCGGCTGGTGGCAGAGCACATAGTCGGTCTTGTCCGCCTTTTTGCCCTTTGCCGGGCCGATGGCAACTGCGAAAGGGTTGTCAGCATTGTATTCGGCGGTGGTCATGGGCAGGCCGATGACCAGCGAGGTCCTGCCGTTAAACGCCTGCGGCGACAACACGAGAAAGGGATGCACATCCCGCATCTCTCGCCCGGCCTGGGGATTGCAGTCGATCCAGATCACCTCCTGGCGATCCGGCACCCAGGCGACCGCCTTTGCCTTGCGGCTTACCAACGCTCGGCTCCCACCGGCTCGGCCACCATCGCCTCACCGCCATGCCGGGCCGGATCAAAACGTGCCAGACGCTGTTCCAGGGTCAGCGGCGCATCGACAATGGGCGTGATGACCACCCGGCCACCCTCGACTGAAACCTCAACCCGTTGGTCGGCATGGATGTTGGCTTCCCGGGCTACCGCTGCCGGCAGACGGACCCCAAGGTTGTTTCCCCAGCGTTTGATGTCGAGGGTGGCGGTGGTCATGGCAGTCTCCGAAGTATGTATAGACCGAGTATATACATTTGTGAGGTGGATGCCAGGAAACAAAACACGGGACAGGCCACGGTTCGTTATGGTTTTCCGAAAACCGTGGTTTGTCCTCTGTTGTTCCCTTATTTGTTCCGACTCTTTTTAGTTCTGTGATGTCGCCAACGACATTACGGTGGTTGGCTTGCACGTTGGCTAGTTCTTCTTGGGGTAACGCATGCGTAACGCGTTACCCACGCGTGACAGCCTTGTGCTGTATGACTTTAGTCAAATTGCCCTACTGTTGGCGTTGGAATAAACTCGCATAGCTTATTGCACATATATTAGTAAGAGGACGATATGCCAAGCCCCGCTCCGTTGTTTGCTGCAAAAACAGATTACGTTTTTAATAGTCGGCCCAAGGGAATCGCAATCGGCGACTTCAACAGCGATGGAAAAATGGACTTCGCTGTGACTGACGCCAGCAACCTCGTGTCTATTCTGCTCAACAAGGGGGATGGCACATTTGCCCCAAAAGTTGATTACGCGGTAGGCAGCGGGTCAATGTACATCACCGCTGGCGATGTGAACAGCGACGGCAAGATGGACCTGATCACATCCAACAACTTCAGCATGAACGCATCGGTCCTGATAAATAAAGGCGATGGTACTTTTGCGCCAAAAGTTGATTATGCGACTTCGCCGAGCGGGGTAAATGGATTTCCTTATGGACTTACTAACGCGGACTTAAACGGCGACGGAAAGACAGATTTAATTATTGCCAATAACGGTGTCGGCAAAATTACAGTATTGCTAAACAAAGGGGATGGCACCTACCCCACTGCGGTGGATTACGCCGCAGGTTTGGGCCCTTGGTTTGTTGATAGCGCCGATCTCAACGGGGACGGCAAAGGGGATTTGGTCGCTGCAAATTTTCACAGTGGCAACCTGTCTGTCTATTTAAACAACGGAGATGGCACCTTTGCAAACAAGGTTGATTATTCCGCCGGCGGCGGCACTTACACCGTTGCATGTGCTGACGTAAACGGAGATGGAAAGGCCGATCTGATTGCCAGCAGTTATCGCAGTGGCTCCATTTCAGTGCTAATCAACGATGGTAAAGGGGAATTTCCTACAGGCGCGGGCTATGTTGTTGGGGCCAAACCTGTTTCGGTAACAACCGCAGATGTTAACGGGGATAACAAACTCGATATCATCGTGACCAACGAAGGTAGTAATTCTGTTTCTGTCCTAACAAACAACGGTGATGGCACTTTCGCCCCAATAGTTAATTTCGCTACGGGCGCCTCCCCATACTCGGTCGTTGCAGCTGATTTCAATGGAGACGGCAGACCTGATTTGGTTGTAGCCAATCCTGACGGCCCATCGGTATCGGTGTTAATGAACGCCGGCACCTGGGATGCCAAAATACCCAAAACGCTGTTTAGCACTACTGCATCCGATTTGCTTACTGGCGGGGCTGGTACTGACACAGCTGTGTTTAGTAATGCCAGGGCAGCCTACACGATTACAAAAACAGCAACCGGCTGGACGGTGAGTTCGGCTACGGATGGCACCGATACACTGACAAGCATTGAACGTTTGAAATTTTCAGACAAGACGATCGCACTAGATACCAGCGGAAATGCTGGCCAAGTCTACCGTGTCTATCAAGCAGCCTTTGACCGCAAGCCGGATCTAGGTGGCTTGGGAGATTGGATTTACGGCATGGACAAGGGAATGTCTCTGACAGACCTTGCTTCCGGATTTATTGCCTCGCCAGAGTTCAAGTCATTCTATGGGCAGAACCCAACAACTGCTGAGCTGGTCAATCGCCTATACCAGAACGTATTGCACCGTGCAGCTGAGAAAGCTGGTTTTGATTATTGGGTCAACCAACTGGACTCCGGACTACAGAGCAAGTCGCAAGTGCTGGCTGGCTTTAGCGAGAGCCCAGAGAACCAGGTGCAAGTAATTGGCGTAATTCAGAACGGCATTGATTACACGCCGCATGTTATCTGAAGCCCAAACATCCCAAATTGCTGAATGAAAAACAGAGCCTCGGTCGGGGCTCTGCGTCATTCTGATACATCATTCTGCTATATCAATTGATACGTCGTGATGATGTATCAGTATGCGAATTTTTATGATTGCCCGAATTATGCCATGTGCGCAGTGTCAAAGCGACGTGGCTTGTTCTTTGGCATTTTTTTTGTATTGCGCGGTGTTGTTGAAATAAATGTTTCTTGTTATCAATTAGCTAGCTTGCTATTCTGAGGTAAATTAAAAGACAAGGCCGGGCCATGGAAGAGACGGGACTACAAGCGGGCGCAGGGTTGAGTCTGAACTTCGAGGCGGCGCAAAAGGCGTTGTTTGCCAGCAGCGTACCCGACCTCCGCTCGGCGCCGATTGATGAAGCCTGGCTGCTGGCGCAGATTGAAAAGCTTGGTTACGGCGCCTTGCGCTACTTGCCCATGGCGGGCAGCGGGTTGATTGCCCGCTACAACAGCGGGCAGCCGGTGGCAGCGGTGCGCTTGGCGGAAATGGTGGACGCCAGCCTGAAGGTGAGCATTTCGGCGGATCAACTGGAGGCCATCCTCGATATTCAGCCGGCCCAGGGCGGGGCGACCATTACCAAGGTGGCGGTGCTGGAAGCCCTGGCGGCTCAGGGGATTGCCGAGGGGGTGCTGCTCGACACGATCAATACCGCCATTGCCGAAGGTTCTGCCCAGGGAGCGGTCATTGCCCGGGGCCGGGCGCCGGTGGCGGGAGAGGATGGCCGGCTGGAGAGCCTGATTCCCGAGGTGCGCAGCCGGGTGCCGAGGGTGGATGAAACGGGCCACACCGATTACCGCGATCTGGGTGAAATTTTTGTCGTGCACGTGGGGGATGCCTTGATGCGGCGTCATCCCGCCACCGCCGGAACGGATGGCGCCAGCGTGCTGCGCGTGCCGATTGCCGCCAAACCCGGCAAGGATGTGATGTTCAGCGGCAGTCTGAGCGGTGTGTCCTTTGCCCCGGATAACCCCAATTTATTACTGGCGGCGATCAATGGGCAGCCGGTCCAGGTCAAGGGCGGAATGAACGTCGAGCCGGTATTCTCCGTCGATGAGGTGAGCATGACCAGCGGCCACATCGAGTTTGACGGCAACGTGGTGATTCGCGGCGATGTGGCCACCGGCATGAAGGTCAAGGCTACCGGCGACATTGAGGTGGGCGGCGTGGTTGAAGCGGCCACGCTGGAGGCGGGGGGGAGCATTGTCATCAAGGGCGGCGTTCTGGGCAGTGTCGGGCGCAAGGACGGCGGCGACGAGCACATTCGTTGCGGCGCCTGCTTTAACGCCGCCTATGCCCAGCAGGCGAGGATTGATGCCGGTGACAGTATCTTTATTGACGACATGGCCATGCAGTGCGAACTGTCGGCGGTCAACCATATCCGTGTCGGCCACAAAAAACGTGGCTACATCATTGGCGGCAAGGCCCAGGCGACCTTGTCCATTACGGCCAAGGTGATCGGCTCGCCGAATCGGGTCAGTACCCAGTTTGAAATCGGCGTCAATCCCAACATGCACAAACTCATGCTGGAGATGGCGCACAAACGTAACGACAAGGAAGATCGCCTGCTGGAAATCAGCAAGCTGCTCGATTTTGCTGCCAAACATCCGGAAAAGGTCCGCCCGGACATGATCGAAAAGGCCCGCCATTCCGCAGAAATGGTGTCCCATGAAATCGCCGCCCTGCGGGAAGAGGAAGATGCCCTCATGCACAAGATTGTTCTTTCCCAGCAGTCCAGGGTCATTGCCGAGCAGCTGATGTATGAAGGGGTCATCGTTCACCTTGGCAGCCATCGTTATCGTGTGGTGGGAGAACAGGGGGCCGGCGCCATCTGCCTGGACAAGCATGGCCTGGTCATCTCGGCTCTGGACGGGACAAAAATGGTGGAATGAGGCTGTCGGGCTGCATTTTCCGCCCTGATGCCTGACAATACCGGAATCAGCTGCCGGCCTCCGCCCCCGACCGCCACGCTCCGCTGGCCGAACAACTGCGCCCGCAAACCCCGGATGAGGTCATCGGCCAGACCCATCTGCTCGGCGCGGGCAAGCCGCTGCGCCTGGCCTTTGCCTCCGGCCAACCCCATTCGCTGATCCTGTGGGGGCCGCCGGGAGTCGGCAAGACGACACTGGCAAGGCTCATGGCCAATTCTTTCGAGGCCGATTTCATCGCCCTCTCGGCGGTACTTTCCGGCGTCAAGGAAATCCGCGAAGCCATTGCCCGGGCCGAGGACAACAAGCTGCGCGGGCGGCGCACCATTCTTTTCGTCGATGAAGTGCACCGCTTCAACAAGGCACAGCAGGACGCCTTCCTGCCCTTTGTAGAGTCAGGGCTGGTGACCTTCATCGGCGCCACCACCGAGAACCCGTCTTTCGAGATGAATTCGGCGCTGTTGTCGCGGGCTTCGGTCTATGTGCTGAAGCCCCTGGACGAAGCGGAAATGGGGCAGCTCTTCGACCGGGCGCGGCAGCAGGCGCTGGCCGATCTGGAATTCGACACCGTGGCGCGGGAACGCCTGATCGGCCTCGCCGACGGCGACGCTCGCCGTCTCCTGAACCTGCTCGAACAGGTGCGCACGGCCGCCCATACCGCCGGGGTGGCCGCCGTGGACGGGGATTTCATCGACTCCACCGTGGCCCAGAACCTGCGCCGCTTCGACAAGGGCGGCGATGCCTTTTACGACCAGATTTCCGCTTTGCACAAGTCGGTGCGCGGTTCCAACCCGGATGCCGCCCTCTACTGGCTGACCCGTATGCTGGACGGCGGCGCCGATCCGCGCTACCTGGCCCGGCGCATCATCCGCATGGCCTGGGAAGACATCGGCCTGGCCGACCCCCGCGCCATGCAGATGGCGAACGACGCGGCGGCCACCTACGAGCGCCTGGGGTCTCCCGAGGGCGAACTGGCCCTCGGCCAGGCGGTGATCTACCTGGCCGTGGCGGCCAAATCCAACGCCGGCTACAACGCCTACAACGCCGCCCGCGCTTTTGTCGGCAAGGATGCCTCGCGACCGGTGCCGGTGCACCTGCGCAACGCGCCGACCAAGCTGATGAAGGAACTCGGCTACGGCAAGGCATACCGCTATGCCCACGATGAGCCGGAAGCCTATGCCGCAGGCGAGGATTATTTTCCGGAAGGGATGCCGAAAGTGTCCTGGTATGAACCCACTCCACGCGGGCTGGAAGGCAAGATCAGCGAAAAACTGGCCCATCTGCGGGAGCTGGACCGCAAGGCCAGGGGGAAGTAGCGATGCCTACGGTCCTCCGCTTATTGAACTGGCGCTTCCATTTCTACTCCGATGAAGGGGGCGAACCGCCGCACATTCATGTCGATACGGGAGATGGCGAGTGCAAATTCTGGCTGGTGCCGGTTCGGCTGGCCCGTAGCCATCGCGTCGATGCCGTGGAATTGCGTAGAATTGAAGCTGTGGTTTTTGAGCGGGAAGCATTTTTCCTGGAGAAATGGCATGAATTCTTCCAACATTGAACGTGAGTATCACGCTACCCGTTCCTGGGTGAGCGGTCGGATGGTTTTTGTCGAACTGACCGATGGCCGCCAGATTGGCTTCCCGGCAGCCCGTTTCCGTCGCCTGCGGGACGCCTCCGATGAGCA
>CAZHVZ010000049.1:0-1838 GCA_964536245.1 uncultured Rhodocyclaceae bacterium | reverse complement strand
CGTTTGAAAGGTACGGCGCTGCGTTGGGAGTCCCTTGACGAAGACCTGACCGTGCGTGGCATTGTCGAAGGGCATTTTCAGCTTCCCATGCCTTTGGCTGCATAAGTATCCGGCGTGGACCTCGTCCAGACCATTGCCCTTTCCTCCGGTCTGGCCTGGGCCAGCGGTTTGCGGCTCTATTTGGTGATTTTCCTGGCCGGGCTGCTGGCCAAGCTCGGCTACCTTCACCTGCCGGCCAGCCTGCACCTGCTGCAGAATCCGCTGCTCATTACCGTGGCTGGCCTGCTCGCCCTGGCCGAACTGGTGGCGGACAAGGTGCCGGCCTTCGATTCCCTGTGGGACAGTTTTCAGACCTTCATCCGCATTCCTGCCGGGGCGCTCCTCGCCGCTTTCGCCCTGGGCGATGTCGATCCGGCGTGGATGGTGGCGGCCGGGCTGATCGGCGGCCCCATCACCGCCGGCACCCACTTTGCCAAGGCCGGCAGCCGGCTGGCGCTCAATACTTCGCCGGAACCCTTTTCCAACTGGCTGGCTTCCTTCGGCGAGGAGGGGCTGGTGCTGGGCGGTTTGTGGACCATGCTGGCGTCGCCGGCCATTTTCCTCGGCCTGCTGACGGTGTTCCTGCTGCTGGCCGGGCTGGTGTTGGTCAAGCTGTGGGACTTTGTCGCCCGGATTTTCCGCCGTCCTGCCTGAAACAGCCGGTCAGGAAAGCGTTCTGGAAGCGATATTGCGTTGTAGCCAGGTCAGCATGTCGTCCCAGATTTCCCGTTGTTCCCGGGCCGGGGGCATGGACGTGGCGTTGGGCAGCTCGATGGTGATGACCGGCATGTTTTTGTGCACGCCGCCGTAGTTGCCCAGCGAGCCGGGGTAGATGCCCAGCCGGTTGAGATTGAGGTGGCCAAAGCGGCGAGGCTGGCGGGCCGGGCCATCGTAATCCAGCAAGCCGAAGGGGGCGTGAATGCTGACCACCACATCCGGCTGAAAGCTTTCGATCTGGTCGTGCAGCCAGCGGGTTTCCGTTTCCGAGTTGGCCTCTTTGCCGGGGAAGCGGCGCGGGTCATTTTTGGTTTTCTTGTTCCAGTAGGCGTGGGCATCCCGCTCCCAGTCTGGAGTCGGGAAGTTGCGGTTGAGGTCGACACCATTGCCATTGACCCGTTTTGACGGGCTGGCCAGGAGACCATCCGGGTTGGCCACCGGAATGACCCGCCAGTGGTAGCGGCTGGGTTCGGCTTCCGGCATCCATTGCAGCCAGCGGAAGACGATGGAGGCGGAGGTGAGTTCGTCGCCGTGGATGCCGCCGATGACCAGAATGCGGGGGGCACGGTTGTTTGCCTTGCCGTTGGCGGCTACTTTTTTTGCCGGTGGTGGAATGTCACGCACCATCAGGCTGTGGCCGCCAGCAGATTTGACCGGTGCCGGCTCCAGGCCCAGTTTGCGGCAGAGGGGCGGCGGTACGCTGCCCAGCCGTTTGCCGATGGCGGCACACCAGGTGTCCACCTGCTGGGCGGCGGAGCCGGAAGCCGTTGCCGGCAAGGCGGCGAGCAGGAAAATCAGGGCGAAGGGCAGGGCGGGGAACGGGCGGCGCATGACGGCAGGAGAGTGATCTGGCGAATCCCGCCATGATAAACCTTGCCGAGGTGGTTCGTCCTCCCCGATCGCGGGTGGCCGTTCCGGGGCGCTTGGCCTCTCGCGTATAATTGCTGCCTTTGGGCCGTTTGCCACGGCTTCCCGCAGAATTACAGGAATAACCATGCTCGATATCCAACAACTCCGCTCCAATCTCGACGCCGTCGCCGAAGACCTTGCGGCAAGGAGCGGCCTCGCAGACAATCACCATC
>CAZHVZ010000048.1:0-24079 GCA_964536245.1 uncultured Rhodocyclaceae bacterium | reverse complement strand
AGATTCAGGACCGTAGATTTCCACCACCCGGCCACGGGGCAGGCCGCCGACACCGAGGGCCAGATCCAGCCCGAGGGAACCGGTGGATACCACCGAAATGGCCTCGTCGATCTCGGCTTCTCCCATCTTCATGATGGACCCTTTGCCGAACTGCTTTTCAATTTGTTGCAGCGCTGCGGCCAGCGCCTTTGCCTTGTTGTCGTCCATGGAGCTACCTCTAAAGTTATAGGGATTATGGCACAGGGGCCGGAGATGGAACAAAAATTGCTGAGCGTGAAATCAATTTGCCGGGGCGCAAAATCCATCCGCCGCCCCGGCCAGGCTATCGGCCGGACTCACCACTCCCCGCCCGCCCCGGTTCAGGACGTGGGTGTAGATCATGGTGGTGGACACATCGGAATGACCGAGCAATTCCTGCACAGTGCGGATGTCGTAACCGGATTCGAGCAGGTGGGTGGCAAAGGAATGACGCAGGGTATGGGTCGATGCCGGCTTGGCAATGCCGGCCTGGGCCACCCCCCGCTTGATGGCCCGTTGCAGCGCCTGCTCGTGCGTGTGGTGGCGGCGCTCGATGCCGCTGCGCGGATCCACCGACAATTCCCGCGCCGGAAAAAACCAGAACCAGCCCCATTCCCGTGGCGCCGAAGGGTATTTGCGAGCCAAAGCCTCCGGCATATGCACACCCTCCCGATTGACCGCCCGATCCTGCTCCCACAAACAACGCACCCGAACCAGGTGGGCTTGCAAGGCGGAAACCAGAGAAGCCGGCAACATGGTGAGCCGGTCCTTGGCCCCCTTGCCGCAGCGAACAGTCATTTCGCCCCGGGCAAAATCCACATCCTTGACCCGCAAGCGAATACACTCCATCAAACGCATTCCCGAGCCATAAAGCAGCCTGGCCATCAAAGCATGCGTGCCTTCCATTGCCAGCAACAGGCGCTCCACCTCGCTACGGGAAAGCACCACCGGCACCCGCACCGGCTTTTTCGGCCGATCCAGATTGGTCAGCCAGGGCATATCCACCCCCAGCACATCCCGATAAAGAAAAAGCAGGGCAGACAATGCCTGTTGATGGGTAGACGCGGCAAGCTTCAACTCCCCGGCCAAATATCCGAGAAAAACCCGCACCTCGTCAGCCCCCATGTCACGGGGATGACGACGCCCATGAAAGTGCACATACCGGCGCACCCACTCGACATAAGAGCGTTCTGTCCTTATGCTGTAGTGCTTGTAGCGAATGACTTCCCGAACGCGATCAAGCAAGGTAACGGGTTGATTGGATTCCATGCCGTATTTGGAGATGGGTTAAATACTGTGTATATGTACAGTAATCGATGTTTCACCTTCTGGCAAGCGCTTTTGGAAACGCCATGTTGTCCAGAATAGATGTCGCCCGGCCAGAATATATGGCGCCAACGCCGTCCACGCTGGCCTGCCGCCATGTTTCGCCGCCGCATAACACCCGGCGATATGCAAACCCAACGGCCAAAAGTCTGTCCTGGCCGAGGTTTCAAGGTGCCGCGTCGTCCAGAATGGGCGGCAGCCGGGCGGCATATCCGGCAAATTTGCCGTCCACTTCATGTTAGGTCTCTACAAACATGCACATACTCTCCGCCCGACTTCTCATCGCGTCCGTTTTGCTGTTGGCGCAGCCAGTATTCGCTCAGTATTCTCTCTACACTTTGAGTTCGAAGGCTCAAGGTGCTCCGTTCGATCTGGTAGTCACGGAGACAAAGCGCGAACCGAGCAAATCCTTCCTGTCAGTTCCTGGCTTTCACAAGCGCACCGCTCCTGGTTCTCGTTGGCTTATGTGCGCTTACACGGATCTCGCGGTTAAGCGCGGGTTCTCGCATTGGATAGTCGTCTATCCGCCCGAGAACAGCGAAGTCCTAGTGGTAGGGTTTTCCAACCTACCAAACGCCTCGGTCAAAGAACTACTCGGCGAAGACTTCTACAAAGAGCGCACCGTTGGTGAATCGGTTGTGCCAGTCGAGAAGCTCTTCCCCATGTGCGGAATGCGCCGGTAGTCAAATGAGACCGAGACCTAACACCACAATCCACCGGACCTCCGGCAAGCTGCGCTTGCCTTCGTCCGGTGATTTTCAACGTTAGAGCGATGAACCTAGACCTATCCACACACATTTGTGCCTACCTAGATGTCTTAGGTGGAGAAAAGCTATTTGAGTGCGCTGATGTCGAAGAAGCTGAGGGTTTCGTCGACATCATCTTCGACTTTGAGAGACGTCTCAACAATATGAGGAAAGACGGAGCCCCGGTAGTAAGGATTTTTACGGATAACGTCTTTGCAGCCTTTCCACTGAAGAAAACAGGGAAGTACTCAATTCAAGACCAAGTCGGCTATTTTCTATCGGAGGTCGTCACACAGCTACAGCAGATCCTTATGTTTTCGGAGTTGCCTGTTCGTGGTGGCATAACGATCGGCGAGCTCTACATAGACAGTCGAATCATCATCGGCCCAGCAGTTGTACGGGCCGTAAGCTTCCCAAGGGAGGGTTCATCTGGGAGATCAAGAATGAGATCAAACCTATCGATCTCTACTGTTACCTCTACGCCCGCTTTGGAATGCCTAACGGGCTACAGAATTTTCTTCGCAACGATAGCTCGGATAATCTCATTCACTGGGAATGGACGCTTGCCACCGACGATGGGTTAGTTTTGATTCAGGGGCATAACTTCCGTACGGAAGTCCATTGCATGGGCCAGTTCAGCGAATCCGAATATCAGCGCTCTGATCTTATTGGTCAAATCAAGAACGACTTTTCTGCGCATGGAAAGCGTATGGCAGAGGTACGGAAATCCACCCTTGAGAAGTGGGCGCAGTTTGTAAATCCGTACGATCGCATCAAGTCCGCAATCGATACGCTAGTCGCCGAAATGGATGCCCTCGATCTAGATGCCGATGCCTACCGCACAACAGATCTTGCCGAGTTACGCACAGAGGACGATAGAGAAGCATGGAAAGACATGACGCGTCGTTTTTCAAAGGGCTTCGGTATTTGCTTTGGCATTCGTTCCATGCTTCCTGTTATGGCCGAAGCGTTCGTCAATCTCTTGCTGTTCTTGTTGGCACGCCCTGAGATCAAGAACGATGCAAGACTATTTGAAAATCTCATTCGCCAGCCTATCGACATACGAATAAAGTCTCTCCATATCAACTGCGTTGGTATCGCTAGTGCCGTCGATTACACGACTGAACCATGCAAAAACTACCATTCCCTCGTTAATGAGCGTAACGACCTACTGCACGGAAATGTTGCGATTGAGAAGCTCAAATTTGACGAGGTCTACTTCAATAAAAACGTGCCTGTCTTTGTCGAGTACCGGTCTGTGTGGGAGCGATCTTTGGGTGTGGGGTTGGAATCAGTCGGACTCCACAAGGTTAAAGATGAAATGACCGTTGTCAGTAGCTTTATCGCCTACGTTCTGGAACGTCTTACCCCGAAGGTGCGCGAACAGGTTGAGATGTTGATGGAGAATCGTGACCTTGGGTCCAACTATGCGAACAAGCGCGTCGGCCTATTGTTTTCAAAACGTCTAGTTGATTTCCGTCTTGTCAAACAGGAGGAGTCGACTTAGATGTACCCGCCAAGGCCCAACTCATCATTCCACCGGACCTGCGCGAAAAGCCGCGCAGGCCGGTGAATTCAAACGTTGGGGCTTGCTTGACATCCGCTCATAGTTACATACACTGTACTTATGATTAAGTTCGAGTGGGATTTTGCTAAAGCTACGGCAAATACCAAGAAGCACGGGGTTTCCTTTGAAGAAGCCCAATCCGCTTTCTACGACGAGTTCGCTATCCAGTTTTTCGACGATGATCACTCGTCCGATGAAAATCGCTTTCTGCTGTTAGGTATGAGCACAGAGTCCAGATTACTCATCGTCGCACATTGCGAACGGGAAGCAGGTCACATCATCCGCATCATTTCCGCTCGAAAAGCCACCAAGCGTGAAAGCGCGTTTTACGGAAAGTGAAGATCATGAAAGCTGAATACGATCTCTCGAAAATGAAGTCTCGTAAAAACCCCTATGCGTCGAAGCTCAAGACGCCGGTCACCATGCGGCTGTCTGAAGACGTGGTCGCCTATTTCAAAAACATGGCAGTCAATGCAGGGGTTCCTTACCAGAGCCTGATCAATCTTTATCTCCGGGACTGTGTTATTCAACATCGGCAGGTTCAAATTGCTTGGCCCAGCAAGCCCTGACCCTACGTTCCAGTGGACTCCACGTTGACAGCATTTCGACTGGCGGAACGTCGGTCACCGTGACTTCGAATTTTTCCGAGTGCTCATGGTTTTTTCACGCGCATACCCGGAGCTTAACGGTTGTCACGCACTGATCAGGCCGCTCTCTCATCCGGCTGGCGATACCAGGTTTTGGTTAACTCCCGAGGTTGGTTGATTTGGCAACTTCTACCGGGCTAAGCTTTTTGATCGGCATCCGTACATGGCAACCTCTCAAACTACGATCGATTATTTGCTGGACCAACTCTCGGGTTTGGCCAATGTAGGCACGCGAAAAATGTTCGGGGAGTACTGCCTGTATTGGGCCGGCAAGCCGGTTGCCCTGGTCTGCAATGACCAGTTGTATCTGAAACCGACCAATGCCGGCCGCAGCTTGGCTCCAGAGCTTGTTGCCGGATTTCCCTATCCCGGTGCGAAGCCTTATTTGCTCATTACGGCAGATCTCTGGGAAGAACGAGACTGGCTCCGTCAGTTGATTGAGGCCACGGGAAATGCGCTTCCTGTGCCAAAACCGCGAAGAAAAAAGGCCTGAACTCCAGGCCAAGGCGTGATTTCGCTGCGAGGAGACCGCCCCGGCAAGGCGGGTAGCTTCGCCTCGTCTGCCATTACAAATCTGTAATCGAGCGGGCGCGTTTTCGGTAATCGAGAGGGCCGAGTATTCGAGCCGTCTTCGGTTGGAACTGTTCCATCGGACGGATCGAAGATGAAACGACTCTTTACCGGACACTACGATTTTGCGCAGCCTATCTCTTGGGAGAACATCATGGCAACGACATCCACCACCGTTACAAACAGCCTTTCGCCAGCCAGCCATCCTCTGAACGGTTCCACACCGCCCTCCGGAATGCCCCAATCGGCTGGACAGAATCACTCCCCCGGCGCAAACACTGCCCAGGACCAGATTGACCAGCAATACCAGACGGTGCTTGGCCGCCATGCGGACCCGGCAGGCCTGGAGTATTTCCTCAAGGCATTGCAGGCTGGTTCCATGGATATCAAGGCGCTGACCGAGGCCTTGAAGAATTCGGTGGAAGGGCGGCAACATGGGCAGCCCGGCAAGGGTGGCCCGGCAGAGCAGGATCAGTCGGCCGGGAACCACTCCGGCGATCATTCTCCGGCGCCGGATTCTTCCAACGCCAGCGACCCCGATGCAGCGGCGGTTGATCAGCAGTACCAGTCGGTGCTCGGTCGCCATGCCGATTCGGAAGGGCTGGGGTATTTTCTCAAGGCGTTGAAGGCCGGGGCCATGGATATCAAGGCGCTGACCGAGGCCTTGAAAAACTCGGTGGAAGGCCAGCAACACAATCATCCCGGCGGCCCCGGTGGGGGTAACCAGGGGGGCGGCGGGCAGCATGGCCCCGACCGTCAGGCGCCCGACCATCAAACCAGGACGGAAACGCCTTCCGGCGAGGAAAAGGCTCCGGAAACCGTGGTGACCAGCAAGCTGAAAACACAGATCGACCAGCAATATCAGGATGTGCTGGGCCGTCATGCCGACCCCGTTGGCGAGGCCTATTTTTTGAAGATACTGATTGCCGAGTCGATGGACATCGCTGCCCTGACCGATGCCCTGGTGCATTCGGTGGAGGGCCAGATGCGCGCCCACCGCTCGCCGGCACCGGATGACCACACGCAAACGACCAGCAATCCCTCTGACCACCCGACCCAGATTGTCGGTGTGCATCAAAGCCAGTCCTTCGATACCTATTTTTAACCGCCCTCCCGGCCGGGCTTCAAGCTCCGGTGCGGAAGCCCAAGGTGTCTGTCCGCTCCCCGCATGGCAGCAATGCCCGGCGGGGATTCCTCGTTAGAATTGGCGGCTTCATGGCGGTACGGTCCGCCGCCCCCTGACCAGGAATCCCATGCCCCACCTGACCATCGAATACACCGACAATCTGCCCGGCTTCAACTCCGGGCAGGCTCTGCTGGAATTGAACCAGGCCCTGCTGGCCAGCGGGCAGTTCGAGGAAGCGGATATCAAGAGCCGGGCGATTCGCCTTGATCAATTTCTCGTCGGCTGTGCGCCGACCGATCAGGCGTTTGTCCATGCCAGCCTGGCCATTCTCAGCGGTCGCCCAGCGGAGATCAAACGCCAGCTTGCGGATAGCCTGTTGCAGGTGCTGCAAAAGATGCGTTTCGGGCCGGAAAACTCCGATGTTCAGCTTTGTGTGGAAATCATCGATATCGATCGCGGCAGCTACGCCAAAGCGCGTAGCGGCGTGCTTGCTCTGTCCTGACCGTGCTTGCCATGCTTTACCAGCCACCGCCCCATTGCGGCCTTGATCTGATTGCGGAGGAAGCGGCCTTTGTCGTGGTCTGCAAACCGGCAGGACTGCTTTCGGTGCCGGGGCGGGGGGAAGGCAAGGAGGATTGCCTGGCCAGCCGGGTTCAAGCCGAGTTTCCCGATGCCCTGATCGTGCACCGCCTGGATATGGCCACTTCCGGCCTGCTGGTGTTGGCACGGGGAGCGGAAATGCACCGGCGTCTGTCGCGCCTGTTTCAGGAGCGGCAAGTGCACAAGCGCTACCTGGCCGTGGTAGGGGGCAAGTTGGCGGCGGAGCAGGGGAGCATCGAGTTGCCCTTGATCACCGACTGGCCCAATCGCCCCCGGCAAGTGGTGGATTTCACCGTGGGCAAAGCTTCCCTGACCCGCTATCGCTGCCTGAGCCATGATCCGCTGACCGACAGCAGCCGCGTTGAGCTGGAACCGGTCACCGGGCGCTCCCACCAGTTGCGGGTGCACATGGCGGCCATCGGCCACCCCATTATGGGTGACGAATTGTATGGCGAAGCCTATCGGGAAAAAGCTGCCCGCCTGTTGCTGCACGCCTCCGAGCTGTCATTCCCCCACCCGGACAGCGGCACACCCTGCCGGTTTTTGAGCCGGGAACCGTTTTAGCAAGCCGTAGCGCACGGCCTCTCCAGTGGCTACGCCTTTTGGCGTAGTTCCATGGCGTTGTTGCCTAATCAATTGATTTGAATCAAAGTCTGGCAAACGCAAAACAATGACAGCTTCCCCATCCCCCCCTCCTGCCCCCTCCGCGCCCATTGGCCTTGATACGCTGATACAGAAGGTATTCGCCTTGACTCCGGACCTGGCGGCGGTGATCATTGATCACGATTTTCGTATCGTTTATTGCAACGCCGCCGCATCGTTTTTTGGTCACCTGGCCGGCGACGCGCTCGGACAGCGCATTCCGGATATTCATGACCGGCTCGGCGTACCCAACGAACCGTTCTACCGGGCTGCGGAAAAGGTGCGCGGCGGCGTCGACCACGTGTTTCCACAACGGGTCACCCTGCCGGACGGCCTGCATTTTCTCGAATCACGCATGCTTGCGCTGTTTGAAGCGGACAAGGTGGTGGGCTATGCCTTGCTGTCCCGCGATTTGACCCGGCAGCTGAAAGCCGAAACCCGCGAGCAGTTGCTGGTCCGCACAGTGGAGCACAATCCGGCGGCCATCATCGTCACTGACCGCAACGGCCTGGTGGAATTCGTCAACCGGCGGTTCACCGAACTGACCGGCTACGAGGCTTCGGACGTGATCGGTCGCCGCCCCGGCACCATCCGTTCCGGAAGCACTCCTGGCGAGGTGTACAAAAACCTGTGGCAGACCATCAGCAGCGGTCGGGAATGGGTAGGAGAACTGCTTAACCGGCACCGCAACGGGGAACCGCGCTGGCACAACATCCGCATCATGCCCATTCTCGGGCCGGACGGGGAAATCGAGCATTTTGTCAGCGTTCAGGAAGACATTACCGAACGCAAGAATGGCGAGGAGAGTCTGCGCCTGTCCGCCAAAATGCTGGAAGAGAGCGGAGAGGCGGTCATGATTACCGATGCCGAGAATCGCATCGTTTCGGTCAATCGGGCCTTTTCGGACATTACCGGCTATGCCATGGCAGAGGTGATCGGGCACAAACCGAGCATGCTCGGTTCCGGTCGCCACGGCCCGGAGTTTTTTGCCGAGATGTGGCAGACCCTGAAGCAAAAAGGACGCTGGCAGGGAGAAATCTGGGACCGGCGCAAGAGTGGCGAGGTCTACCCCAAATGGCTGGGCATTTCTGCGGTTTATGATGGCACCGCCAGGCTGACACACTATCTGGCCATTTTTTCCGACATTACCGAGCGCAAGGCCGCCGAGGAACGCATCGCTTTTCTCGCCTACCACGACCCGCTGACCGGCCTGCCCAACCGCATCCTGCTGCGCGACCGCTTCGAGCAGGCGATTGCCTATGCCAGCCGCTCCCAGTCCAGCGTAGCCTTTCTTTTTCTCGATCTGGACCGCTTTAAAACGGTCAATGACACACTGGGGCATGTCGTTGGCGACCGCCTGCTGCAAGGCGTGGTTGAGCGGTTGCAGGCGTGCATCCGGCAGACCGACACGGTCAGCCGCCAGGGAGGCGACGAGTTCACCGTCATCCTCAGTGAAATCCGGTCCGCTCAGGACGCGGCGGATGTCGCCCAGAAAATTCTCGATTGCTTCGTCGAGCCGATCGCCATAGAAACGCACCGGCTGTCGGTCTCCTTTTCCATCGGCATCAGCCTCTACCCAAGTGATGGTGAGGATTTCGACACCTTGCTCAAGAAGGCGGATACCGCCATGTACGACGCCAAGGAGGGGGGGCGCAATGCCTACCGTTTCTTCGCCGAGCGCATGAATGAGCGGGTCAGCGAACGCCTGCTGCTGCAAAACCGCCTCGCCCTGGCTTTGGTGGACGAAGAGCTGGAGGTGCATTACCAGCCCCTGATGAACATCGAGAGCGGCCAGATCATCGGCGCCGAAGCCCTGTTACGCTGGAATAGCCGGGAATTGGGCATGCTCCAGCCCGGCCGTTTCATTCCGGTGGCGGAAGATACCGGTCTGATCGTTCCCATCGGCGCCTGGGTTCTCCGCCAGGCCTGTCGGCAGGCGGCAGTATGGCGGGCGGATGGCCGACCGCTGACCATGGCGGTCAATATCTCGCCGACGCAGTTTCAACGCGGCGACCTGCTCGATACCGTACGTTCCGCCCTGCATGAAAGCGGCTTGCCGCCGGAACTGCTGGAGCTGGAACTGACTGAATCCATCCTCATCCAGGATGTGGACAAGGTGCTGGAAAAAATTGCCCAGTTGAAGGAATTGGGGGTCAGGCTGGCCATCGACGATTTTGGTACCGGCTATTCGAGCCTGTCCTATCTCAAGCGCTTTGCCGTGCACAAACTGAAAATCGACCGTTCCTTTGTGCACGACATTCTCAGCGACCCGGACGATGCCGCCATCGTGCGAACCATTATCCAGATGGCGCGCAACCTCAAACTGCACACGGTTGCCGAGGGGGTCGAAGATCCCCTTCAGCTACAGTACCTTTACCAGGAAGGCTGCGATATTGCGCAAGGCTATTTTTTCAGCCGCCCCGTTCCGGCCCCGGAATTTAGCCGGCTTCTTGCCGACTCCCGACCCTGATAATCGTATAATTTCCACCATTTCAACCGCTTGCATTTAGTCGACTCGGTCACGCCATGCTCATCTGGTTCGTTGTTCTCTATCTCATGGTGTCGATTGGCATCGGCCTTTACGCCGCTACCCGCGTTCATAACACCAAGGATTTTGCCGTGGCTGGCCGCCATTTGCCGCTGCCGGTGGTCACCGCTACCGTCTTCGCCACCTGGTTCGGGGCCGAAGCCGTTTTCGGGGTTTCCGCCACCTTCGTCAAGGACGGCCTCACCGGCGTCGTCGCCGACCCCTTCGGTTCCTCCCTGTGCCTGATCATTGCCGGCTTTTTCTTTGCCCGCTACCTCTACCGGCTCAACATCATCACCCTCGGCGACTACTACCGCCTGCGCTACAACCGCACGGTGGAGGTATTGACCACCCTCTGCATCGTTGCCTCCTACCTCGGCTGGGTATCGGCCCAGATCAAGGCGCTGGGGCTGATCTTCAACGTCGTCACCAACGACGGCATCAGCCAGACGGCGGGGATGATCCTCGGCGCCGCCATTGTCCTCACCTACACCACCTTCGGCGGCATGCTCTCGGTGGCCATCCTCGATTTTGTCCAGATGGGCGTCATCATGGGCGGCATGGTGTATATCGGTTACATCATTTCCGGTCTCACCGGCGGCGTGCTACCGGTGATCGAACACGCCAGCGCAGCGGGCAAGCTGGATTTCTTTCCGCCGGCGGACCCGGTCAAGTGGATCAGTTTTCTCGGCGCCTGGGTGACCATGATGCTTGGCTCCATCCCGCAGCAGGACGTTTTCCAGCGCATCACCTCGGCCAAAACGGTACGCATTGCGGTGTGGGGATCCATTCTCGGCGGCTCGATCTACTTCTGCTTCACCTTCGTTCCCATGTTCATCGCCTACTCGGCCACCCTGATCGATCCGGAACGCTTTCTCGGCCTGCTGGAAACCGACTCTCAGCTCATTCTGCCTTCACTGGTTCTCTCCCATACGCCGGTCTTTGCCCAGGCCATTTTTTTCGGTGCCGTACTGTCGGCCATCATGAGCTGCTCCTCGGCCACCCTGCTGGCCCCTTCGGTGGCCTTTTCCGAAAACATCGTGCGCGGCCTCTTGCCGCACCTGGGCGATCACCAGTTCCTGCGGGTCATGCGCACCTCCATTGTCGTCTTCGCCTGTATCGTTCTGGCCTTTGCCCTGTGGTCCAACGCCTCGATCTTCAAGATGGTGGAAAACGCTTACAAGATCACCCTGGCCGGCGCCTTTGTTCCGCTCTTTGCCGGTGCCCTGTGGAAGCGGGCCACTTCGCAGGGCGCCTTGTGCGCCATCGTTGGCGGTCTCGCTTCCTGGCTGCTGGTGGAATGGCTGATTGGCGAAGCCAGTGTCGTGCCGCCACAACTGATCGGCCTCGGTTTTTCCCTGATCGGCATCGTCGTTGGCTCCCTGCTTCCCCAGTGGGTCGGCAAACCAACTCCCGGTGAACACATTCACGAAGCCCTGCACCATCGGGCAGCCGCCCAGACGCACCACGCCGAACGGGTGCACGAACATCTGCCACACTGAGCCGGCCAGCAGTATGATGGCAATTCCAGCGTTGCCAGGAATCCGCCATGCAGGAGAACTCGGGAGTTGTCAGCCAGCTTGCCGTTGAAGCCATCGGCCATCGTCTGCTGGCAGCCGGGGCAGGGCGGACCCCGGCTCTTTATCGGGGTCTCAACGGCGCCCTGATTGCCCGCTGCGCTGACGACCCCGCGCTGATGGCAGCACTTTTCCGTTTTATCGACTGCCTGCCCCGCCTGCTCCGCCAACCCGATCCGGACCAGGCCGTTGCCGACCATCTGGCCGCCTATCTGGCCGGCCTGACCGATCGTGACTGGGCCGCCGGGCTCCTGAAACTGCTTGCCCGACCCGGCCTGGCCTGGCTGGTCCAGGGCCAGGTGCGGCGCCTCGCCCGGCAACTGCTGGCGGAAGAAAGCGAATCCGGATTGCCGGCGGTGATCCGGCAACTGGCGGGAGTTCCCGCCTCGGTCACCGTCGATGCCGTGGGCGAAGCGGTGTTAAGCGAGGCCGAAGCGGATGCCTACCAGGCGCGCAACCTTCGTCTGCTCCAGCTTTTGCAGAACGGGTCGGGCGCCCCGCATCTGTCCCTGAAACTGAGCGCCTTGACCCCGCGCTTCAATC
Source organism: uncultured Rhodocyclaceae bacterium (assembly GCA_964536245.1). Classification (GTDB taxonomy): domain Bacteria; phylum Pseudomonadota; class Gammaproteobacteria; order Burkholderiales; family Rhodocyclaceae; genus CAZHVZ01. The sequence continues at coordinate 12,190 of CAZHVZ010000048.1, read as the reverse complement.
CGCTTGATCCGGAGGCAACCCGGCACGCCGTTTTCCGCCGCCTGGAACCCATCATCGAAGCCGCCATGGCCTGCGGCGCCACCCTCAACATCGACATGGAACACTACGAGCTGAAGCCGCTCATCTTTCAGCTCTTCCTCGATCTGCTGGAGGCCTTTCCCGACCCCGCCTGGCTGCCGGCCATCGCCTTGCAAGCCTATCTGCCGGAGAGCAGTGCCGACCTTGACCGCCTGCTCGCCGCCGGGCAGCGCCACGGCAGACGGCTGGGCGTGCGGCTGGTGAAGGGCGCCTACCGGGATCAGGAGGCGGCCTGGGCTGCCCAGCGCCACTGGCCGCTCCCCACTTTTGCCGAAAAAACCCATAGCGACTGGCATTACGAAGGCCTCACCGAGCGCCTGTTGCAGGCCACCGATGCCCTGTACCCGGCCATCGCCGGCCATAATCTGCGCAGTCAGGCCCACGCTCTGGCCGTCGCCCGTCACCTGCACCTCGCCGCCGACCAGTGGGAGGTGCAAATGCTCTACGGCATGGGCGAGCCCCTGCGCGATGCCCTGGCCGCCGACGGCGTCGCCCTGCGCATCTATGTACCGACCGGCAATCTGGATACCGGCATGGCCTACCTCATCCGCCGCCTGCTGGAGAACACCGCCTCGACCTCGATCCTGCGCCAGACCCACCTTGATGGGGCCAATCTGGAGCAGATACTGGCCTCTCCGGCAGCTCCGGCGCCCAAGGCCGAAAGCCCGGCCCCCGGCTGGCACAACCTGCCGCTGCTGGATTTTTCCCGGGAATCGGTGCGCCGGACCTTTGCCGCAGAATTGGCCGCCGTGGCCGGCAAGCTGCCGGAAAGCCACCCGCTGCCAGGGGATGGTGAGACAACCGGCGAAACCCGGTATTACCTTGCCCGCAACCCGGCAGCCCAGGCTTCCGTTCTTGGCCGGTGTGCCCTGGCCGACCGGTCTGCTGCGGATCGGGCAGTGACCGTTGCCCGTCAGGCTTTTCCCGCCTGGTCTGAAACGCCGGCCAGTCAGCGCATGGCCATGCTCCGGCGGGCGGCCGACCTGATCGTCGCCGAGCGCTACGGCTTGGCCGCCCTGGAGGTTCTGGAAGCCGGCAAATCCTGGCGGGAAGCCGATGGCGACGTGGCCGAAGCGGTGGATTTCCTGCGTTATTACGCTCAGCGCATGGCGGAACTGGAGGGCTGGAAAGATACCGTCCGTTTGCCGGGGGAAGACAATGCCAGCACCACCGCCGCACGCGGCGTGGCGGTGGTGATCGCCCCCTGGAACTTTCCCCTGGCCATCCTCTGCGGCATGACCAGCGCCGCCCTGGTTACCGGCAACACGGTGATCATGAAACCGGCCCTGGCCGGCCTGCTCATGGCGCACCGCTTTGCCGACCTTTTGCGCCGCGCCGGCATCCCTCAGGAGGTCTGCCAATTGGTGCCCGGTGAGAGCGAAACAGGCAGGCAGCTGGTGGCTCATCCTGAAGTGGACATCATAGCCTTTACCGGCAGCCGGGCGGTCGGGCTGGACATCCTGCACACCGCCCACAGTCCGGCTGCCGGTCAGTTTCACGTGAAACAGGTGGTCTGTGAAATGGGCGGCAAAAACGCCATCATCGTGGACGACGATGCCGACCTGGACGAAGCTGTGGCCGGCATTTTGGCGTCCGCCTTCGGTTTTCAGGGGCAGAAGTGCTCGGCCTGCTCCCGCCTGATTGCCGTCGGCAGCGTGCACGATGCCTTGCTCGACCGGCTGGTGGCCGCTGCCGATGCGCTGCTCTGGGGGGATCCGCGCCAGCCGGCGGTGGACTACGGGCCGCTGATCAGTGAAGCGGCCCGTGACAAGGCCAGGAGCTACCTCCACATCGGGCGACAGGAGGGGACCCTGGTCTGGCAGGGCAGGGTGCCGCAGGATACGGACGCCGGCTGGTACTTTCCCCCCTGCATTTTTTCCGGCATTGGCCCGCAGCACCGGCTGGCGCGAGAGGAAATTTTCGCCCCCGTGCTGGCCGTTTTGCACGCTCCCGATTTCGCCACTGCCCTGGAGTGGGCAAACGACAGCGAATACGCCCTGACCGGCGGTGTCTATTCCCGCCTGCCGGACCACCTCGCCATGGCCCGGCAGCGCTTGCGGGTCGGCAATCTCTACCTCAACCGCAAGACCACCGGCGCCCGGGTCGGCATTCAGCCCTTCGGCGGCGTGCGCCTGTCGGGTACCGGCGTCCAGGCCGGCGGCCCGGACTATCTCAAGCAGTTCCTGTGGACGCGTTGTGTCAGCGAGAACAACCAGCGTCACGGCTTTATCCCGGACTGAGCAGGCGAAATTCCAGCCTCTCTGCCGGCGTCCGTACCACTCATCGCCCGTTTCTTGCCGACCGACGGCCTTGAACGAACCGAAAGCACGGTCTAAGGTCATAGAGACAGAGTTCACGGCCTTTGCCACCCGGAAAGGAGTCGCACCATGCGCAGACTCATCTCCTTCAACCCGTCGGTGCAGTGCATCGGGGTGGCAAGTTTTCTAGGCGCCCCCCTGTCCGGTACCGAAAACGGCCCGTCGGCCCTGCTCGCCGCCGGCCTGCTGGGAGCCTTGCGGCGCAACGGACTGAATGCCCAGTGGCGAACCACCCTGAGGCCCGACAATGCGGAACGCTGGACCGGCCTGACAGCTCTTTTGCAGGAACTGGCCGACACCTGCGCCGCCGTCGTTGCCGTCGGCGATCGCCCGCTGGTCATCGGTGGCGACCACGCCATGGCGGCGGCTACCTGGCGCGGCATAGGCCGGGCGCTCGGCGAAGCGCCCGGGCTGATCTGGATCGACGCCCACCTTGATGCCCACACGCCGGCCAGCAGCCGCACCGGCAATCCCCACGGCATGCCCCTGGCAGCCTTGCTCGGCGCCGGCCATGCCGCCATGACCGGAATCGAAGGGCCGGCCTTGAATCCAGCCCGGGTGGCGGTGATCGCTGCCCGCAGTTACGAGGAAGACGAAGCCCGGCACCTGGCTGAGCTCGGGGTACAGGTATTAACCATGGAAGCGGTGACTGAACGCGGCCTGGCGGCGGTTTTTGCCGAGGCACGCCAGCGGCTGGGCAGCGGCCCGTGGGGAATCAGCCTGGATGTGGATGCTCTTGATCCCCTTTGGGCGCCCGGCGTCAGCACTCCGGTGCCCGGCGGACTGGACCCGTCCGAGCTGGTCGCCGCCCTGCGCGGCATCCTGCGGGAACGCCACTGCGTCGGGCTGGAAATCGCCGAGTTCAACCCGGCCACCGATCACGACGGGCGGACGGAACGCCTTCTGCTGGCCCTGGCCGACAGCGTGGCCGCCCCCGACAGCACCACCCTGCGGCGCTGGGAGGAGGGCTTCGGCGCCCGCAATTACGCACCCTTGCCAGTCGTTTTGCAGAGCGGGCGGGGGTCCTGGCTGACTGACGTAGCCGGGCGCCGCTATCTGGATATGATGTCGGCCTACTCGGCCACCAGCTTCGGCCATGGACATCCCCGCCTGCTCGCCGCCCTCAGCGAACAGGCCGGTCGCCTGGCGGTGACCTCCCGCGCCTATTTCAACGACCGCCTGCCGCTGTTGCTCCGCCGACTGACCCTGCTCACCGGCTATGAACGGGCGTTACCGGTCAACACCGGGCTGGAAGCCGTGGAAACCGCCCTCAAGGCGGCCCGTAAATGGGCCTGGCAGGTCAAGGGGGTGCCCGACGGACAAGCAGAAATCATCGCCTGCGAAGGGAATTTCCATGGCCGCTCGATTGCCATCGTCGGCCTTTCCTCGGAAGCTCAATACCGGGCCGGCTTCGGCCCCTTCCCGGCCGGGCTGAAAATCATTCCCTACGGCGACGCCGCCGCTCTGGACGCCGCCATGACCCCCAATACAGCCGCTTTTCTGGTCGAGCCGATCCAGGGCGAGGGCGGCATCATCATTCCCCCCGCCGGCTACCTCGCCGCCTGTGCCGCGATCTGCCGTCGCCACGAGGTGCTGCTCATTGCCGACGAGGTGCAGACCGGGCTGGGCCGTACCGGCAGCTTGCTGGCCTGTCAGCATGACGGTATCAGGCCGGACGGAATCATTCTCGGCAAAGCCCTGGGGGGCGGCCTGCTGCCGGTTTCCGCCTTTCTTGCCGATGAGCGGGTGATGCAGGTGTTCCAGCCCGGAGATCATGGCTCGACCTTCGGCGGCAATCCGCTGGCCTGCGCCGTCGCCCTGACGGCTCTGGATATTCTGGAAGAGGAGAAACTGGTCGCCCGCTCCGCTGAACTCGGCACCTTCCTGCTCGAAAGACTACTGGCCATCGCCGCGCACAGTCCGGCCATCCGCAACGTACGGGGGCGCGGCCTGTTTGCCGGCATCGAACTGGACCCCCAACTGGCCGGCGCCCGTCCGCTGGCAGAAGCACTGCTGCAACGCGGCGTGCTGAGCAAGGATACTCACCACACGGTACTTCGGCTGGCGCCGCCGCTGAACATCAGCCGTCCGGACCTGGAGTGGGGATTGGCCCGCCTGGAAGAGACCCTGGAATATTTTTATCGCCATCCGCAGCAAGCGGCATAAACCAATGCCGGAGTTGAACCGTTATAGAAAGTAGCAGTCTTCTGTACAAGAGTTGTCGAATACCTAATACCCGTCAGGGAGGAGGTTGTCATGTCGATCTTCGCACGCTACCAGAACCGCTACGAGGCCCTCCTGGAAGAGGAGATGTCGGTTCAGGAATACCTCGAACTGTGCCGCACCGACAAGACGGCCTACGCCACGGTAGCCGAGCGCATGTTATTGGCCATCGGCCAGCCCGAGCTGCTCGACACCCGCCAGGAACCCCGCCTGTCCCGCATCTTCGCCAACAAGATGATGAAACTCTACCCTGCCTTCCGGGAGTTTTACGGCATGGAGGAAGTGATTGAGAACATCGTTTCCTACTTCCGCCATGCGGCGCAAGGGCTGGAAGAGAAGAAGCAGATTCTCTACCTGCTCGGTCCGGTCGGCGGCGGCAAGTCCTCTCTGGCCGATCGGCTCAAATATTTGATGTAAAAGGTGCCTTTCTACGCCATCAAGGGGTCACCGGTGCATGAATCGCCCCTCGGGCTGTTCAACGCTCTCGAAGACGGACCGATCCTGGAAGAGGATTACGGCATTCCCCAGCGCTATCTGGGTACGATCATGAGTCCCTGGGCAGTCAAGCGTCTGCACGAATTCGGCGGTGACATTTCCCGCTTCCGGGTGGTCAAGTTGCGCCCTTCGGTACTGTCCCAGATTGCCGTGTCCAAGACCGAGCCCGGCGACGAGAACAACCAGGACATTTCCTCCCTCGTCGGCAAGATTGACATCCGCAAGCTGGAAACTTACTCGCAGAACGATCCCGACGCCTACTCCTACTCCGGCGGACTGTGCCTGGCCAATCGCGGCATTCTCGAGTTCGTCGAAATGTTCAAGGCGCCGATCAAGGTGCTGCACCCCCTGCTTACCGCCACCCAGGAGCAGAATTACAAGGGTACCGAAGGCTTCGGCGCCATCCCCTTCGATGGTCTGGTGCTGGCCCACTCGAACGAGGCGGAATGGCTGACCTTCAAGAACAACCGCAACAACGAGGCCTTCCTCGACCGCATCTACATCGTCAAGGTGCCATACTGCCTGCGCGTCACCGACGAGATGCACATTTACGAAAAGCTGTTGGCCAATTCCTCCCTGTCCCAGGCGCCCTGTGCGCCCGACACCCTGCGCATGATGGCGCAGTTCTCGGCGCTGTCCCGGCTCAAGGAGCCGGAAAATTCCAGCATTTACAGCAAAATGCGGGTTTATGACGGGGAAAATCTCAAGGACACCGACCCCAAGGCCAAGAGCTACCAGGAATATCGCGACTTCGCCGGGGTGGACGAGGGCATGACCGGGCTGTCCACCCGTTTTGCCTTCAAAATCCTCTCCAAGGTGTTCAATTTTGACCACCGCGAGGTCGCTGCCAACCCGGTGCACCTGATGTATGTCCTGGAACAGCAGATCGAGCAGGAGCAGTACCCGCCGGAGGTCGAGGAACGCTACCTGCGCTACCTCAAGGAATTTCTCAGCGCCCGCTACGCCGAATTCATCGGCAAGGAAATCCAGACCGCCTACCTGGAAAGCTACTCGGAATACGGTCAGAACATTTTCGACCGCTACGTCACCTATGCCGATTTCTGGATTCAGGATCAGGAATTCCGCGATCCCAATACCGGTGAAATTCTCGACCGGGGCGCCCGCACCGATGAGCTGGAAAAGATCGAAAAACCCGCCGGCATCAGCAATCCCAAGGATTTCCGCAACGAGGTGGTGAATTTTGTCCTGCGCGCCCGGGCCAAGCACGATGGCAAGAATCCGTCGTGGACCTCCTACGAGAAACTGCGGGCGGTGATCGAGAAGAAAATGTTCTCCAATACCGAGGAACTGCTGCCGGTCATCTCCTTCAACACCAAGGCCAGTGCGGACGAACAGAAAAAGCATCAGGATTTCGTCAATCGCATGATTACCAAGGGCTATACCGAAAAGCAGGTCCGCCTCTTGTGCGAATGGTATCTGCGCGTTCGCAAGTCTTCGTGATGGGCTGAAGGCGGCGCGGCAAGGCGCCGTCTGAATCAGGGAGTCCGAAATGACGGTACGCATCATCGACCGGCGGCAGGACAGCAAGAACAAGAGTTCGGTCAACCGCAGCCGCTTCATCCGCCGCTTCAAGGGGCAGATCCGCAAGGCGGTGGCCGATGCCATTGCCAAGCGGGGTATCTGCGATCTGGATAACGGCGAGAAGATCGGCATCCCCGGCAAGGATATTTCCGAGCCGCAATTCCGCCACGGCAAGGGCGGTGTGCGGGACAGCGTGCATCCGGGCAACGACCGTTTTCTGCCCGGCGACGAAATGGATCGTCCCTCCGGCGGGCAAGGGCAGGGCAAAGGCAAGGCCAGCCCGGATGGCGAAGGCGTGGATGACTTCGTGTTCACCCTGACCCGGGATGAATTCCTCGACATTTTCTTCGACGAACTGGCCCTGCCCAATCTGGTCAAGCGCCAACTGGCGCGCATCGACGAATACAAGCGGGTAAGGGCCGGCTATTCACAGAGCGGCGTGCCGACCAATATCAATCTGGTGCGCACCATGCGGGGCGCAGCGGGGCGGCGGGTCGCCGTGGGTGGCCCCTACGCCCGGCGACTAAGAGAATTGCAGGCCGAACTGGAACAGGCCCTGGATGAAATGCCGGTCGACGAGGCAGAAATCGAGCGTCTGCAAAAGGACATCGCCATTCTCAAAGCCAAGCGGGATGCCGTTCCCTTCATCGACCCCTTCGACCTGCGCTATAGCAACCGCATCCGCATTCCGGAGCCTTCCACCCAGGCCGTCATGTTCTGCCTGATGGATGTTTCCGGCTCCATGGACGAAGCCAAGAAGCAGATGGCCAAGCGCTTTTTCATGCTGCTTTACCTTTTCCTCAACCGCAATTACGAACATATCGAGGTGGTGTTCATCCGCCACCATACGGCTGCCGAAGAAGTCGATGAAGAGGCCTTCTTCCACTCCCGGGAGACCGGCGGCACCATCGTTTCCAGCGCCCTGAACATGATGCGCGACATCATCCGCGAACGCTACGCCAGCAGCACCTGGAACATCTACGGCGCGCAGGCCTCGGATGGCGACAACTGGAACGATGACTCGCCGAAATGCCGGGAATTGCTCTCGACTGCCATCTTGCCCCTGGTGCAGTATTTCGCCTATATCGAAATTACCGACGGGGAACCGCAGAACCTGTGGCTGGAATACGAAAAACTGACCACCTCCCACCCGGAAAATTTCGCTCAGCAGAAAATTGCCGCCGCCAGCGACATTTACCCGGTTTTTCGCGAACTGTTCCGGAAACGCCTGGTATGACCAAGAAAAAGATCCGCCCCATTGCCGAAGGATCGGACTGGACCTTCGAGGCCATTGCCCGCTACGACGAGGAAATCGGGCGCGTGGCGAAGCGTTTTGGCCTCGACTGTTACCGCCACCAGCTGGAACTGATCACTGCCGAACAGATGATGGATGCCTACGCTTCCATCGGTATGCCGGTCTATTACCACCACTGGTCCTTCGGCAAGCACTTCCTGGAAACGGAAAACCGCTACAAGCGCGGCCAGATGGGCCTGGCCTACGAGATCGTCATCAATTCCGACCCCTGCATTGCCTATCTCATGGAGGAAAACACCCTGACCATGCAGGCGCTGGTCATCGCCCATGCCGCCTACGGCCACAACTCGTTTTTCAAGGGAAATCACCTGTTCAAGCAATGGACCAGCGCCGACGCCATTATCGACTATCTGGTTTTCGCCCGGCACTACATTGCCCAGTGTGAAGAGCGTTACGGCGAGGACGCCGTGGAAAACCTGATCGACGCCTGCCATGCCCTGAGCAATGTCGGTGTCGACCGCTACAAGCGCTCACCACCGCTCTCCATGGAAAAGGAACGGCTGCGGCAGAAAGACCGGGAGGCCTACTTGCAGGCGCAGGTGAATGATCTCTGGCGGACCTTGCCGCGCCGGGACGAAGCAGACGAAGATGTTCCGGAACACCGTTTTCCGGAGGAGCCGGAAGAGAACCTGCTCTATTTTGTGGAAAAAAATGCCCCCTTGCTGGAACCCTGGCAGCGGGAGGTGGTGCGCATTGTCCGCAAGATCGGCCAGTATTTCTATCCCCAGCGCCAGACCCAGGTGATGAACGAGGGTTGGGCCTGCTTCTGGCACTACACCCTGATCAATGCCCTGTACGACGAAGGCAAGCTTTCGGACGGCTTCATGCTGGAATTCCTGCAATCACACACCAATGTGGTTTACCAGCCGCCCTACAACAGCCAGTGGTATTCCGGAATCAATCCCTACGCCCTGGGTTTTGCCATGTGGCAGGATATTCGCCGCATCTGCGAGACCCCTACTGCCGAAGACCGCGAGTGGTTCCCCGACATTGCCGGGTCAAACTGGCGGGAGAGCTTCGATTTCGCCATGCAGAACTTCAAGGATGAAAGCTTTGTCGCCCAGTATCTGTCGCCCAGGCTAATGCGGGAATTCCGCCTGTTTACCGTGCTTGACGACGACAGCAGGAACAAGCTACAGATTGATGCCATCCACAACGAACAGGGTTATCGCACGTTGCGCCGCAAACTGGCGGAACAGTACAACCTGGGCAGCAGCGAACCGAATATCCAGGTCTGGAACGTGGATCTGCGCGGCGACCGTTCCCTCACCCTGCGCCACTTCACGCACCAGCGCCGGCCACTCGCTGCCACCAGCGAAGCCGTTCTCGATCACATGGCCACGCTCTGGGGATTCACCGTCCGTCTTGAGCAGCAAACAGCCGACGGCACCATCAGCCTGCTCGGTGAAAAGAAATCGGAGAAGCGCAAACGGGGCGATCCCTGATTTTCCCACACTCCTCAAAGGGGTAAATTGTTGACCCGGCTGATCAGTTCAAGCTGTTGACGGCGAGGCAGTTCAACCAGCCGGTTGTTCCGTTTGCCGAATTCCATGACCGTCGGCTTCGCGAGGTCGAAAACAGGCCAAAGCGGTGAGCGCTGAGAGCCCGGATGCCCGGTTCGGGCAAACTGCACCCAGGCAGAGGCCATGCGTTCGGACAACAGGTGGTCCGAGCGCCGGTTGATCCAGCCGGAGGCCGGCAGCGTACCCATGACATAAGGTATTTCGGCGCCGTGGAATACACCCAGGGCATGAGGACGCCCCTCCCGGTAGCGGTGCCCCGGGGGTAAGCCGGGCGGATGGGCAAAATGGTAGAAATATACCGGCTGACCGCTGGTCCGCTGATGCATGCCGGCCCAGGCCGCCGTGCCCCACTTGATGGCCTGGTCACCGAACAAGGCGTGCCCCTGGCTCGTAGCCTGTTCGGCATTGTTTGCCGGATAAAGGCTTTCGGCAAGCGCCGCCTGGTCACCGTAAAAACTCTTCAGCACATCATGCAGCCCTCGCAGGGTGCCGCCCCCGAATGCGGGAAATACCGTTCCCTCGTTTTCGTTGAAGCCCGTCAGCAAAGGAACCGGATGCTGCCGGCCAGCGGCAAATACGGCCTGGGGACGATCCGGCAAGAGCCAGCCATCGACGACCGGGCAAACGTTCCCGGCAATCGGCCCGGCATTCATCAGGGCAGCCGGTGGAAGCGCCCGCAAGGCTTCCAGGCTGTCCGCTTTCAGGATTTTTGCCAGGGCCTGCCCGGCATCTTCCTGGTGCGCCAGGGTATCGACACGAAACAGGGGGCTGATCGCTCCCATGGCGGCACCGCTCTGCCCGATGGCCCGATGAAAGAGTCCGGCGGACAAGGGCGATGCCATCAGGTAATTGACACTGAAGGAGCCGGCCGACTGGCCGAATACGGTAACCTTGCCGGGGTCGCCGCCGAAATGCGCGATATTGTCCCGAACCCATTGCAGGGCGGCAATCTGGTCGAGAAGGCCGTAATTGCCGGATACGCCATGATCGGATTCGGCGCTCAATTGCGGGTGAGCAAGAAACCCCAATACCCCGATCCGGTAATTGATGGATACGACGATGACCCCCCGGCTGGCCAGGGCATCCCCCCAGTAAAGGGGATCTGAACTGTTACCATAGATCCAGTCCCCACCGTAGATCCATACCATGACCGGCAGGGGTTCAACCGGTTTGACTTGGGGAACCCAGACATTGAGGGTAAGACAGTCCTCATTCATTGGGGTGCTCGGTTCGAAATACACCGAATTTTTGTCTGTGGGCGGTGAAAAAGGGCTGGCCCCCATCCGGTCGGCCTGACGAATGCCCGGCCAGGGTACGACCGGTTGCGGCGGCTTCCAGCGCAGTCCCCCGACGGGGGGCGCAGCGTAGGGAATCCCCAGGTAAGCCGCAACTCCTCTGGTCGGAGCGGGAACCCCGGCAATCCGGCCGCCACTGACAGTAAGCACTCGCTCAACCGGCCGCGTACTGGCCGGTCGGCTCTCGGCCAGTGCCGAGGGAAGCCAGCAGCTTCCGACACCGGCAATCAGGGCTTGCAGAAAGTTGCGCCGGCTGGATCCGGGTGATAAGCAATCGTTTTTCGGCAATTTGTCCATCCTGACCCCCTCGCTAAACGTTGACCCTCCGGCAATTGGAAACCCGGTCAGGGACCATCAAGAGGAAGACTCTCACCGCTTTCCGGAGCCAGGAATTTCTCCAGCACCGTCGCCAGCGATTTGAGCACCACCGGTTTTTCCAGGTGCCAGTCCATGCCGGCGGCCAGGCAACGCTCGACATCTTCGGCCATGGCATTGGCGGTGACGGCGACGATGGGCACCCGTAGACCATGGCGGCGCAGAGCCTGGGTTGCTTCGTAGCCGTCCATGCGCGGCATCTGGCAATCCATCAGGATCAGGTCAAAGGGCTGGGCCAGTGCTTTCGCTACGGCCTGTTCGCCATCTTCTGCGAGTTCGATGTTGGCATAGCCGAGTTTGCGCAGCATGCTCATGGACACCATCTGGTTGACCCGATTGTCCTCGGCCAGCAGGATGCGCGCTGCACTGCGCTTGTCGTCGGCAATTGAATGACGGGTGACGAGAAGCGGTTTTTCGACCACCTCCCCCTTACCCTGCCGCAAAACACTCAGGAAGCAGTCAATCAGCAGGCTGCGTTTGATCGGCTTGGGCAGATACCCGACAAAGCCGATTTCACTCAGGCGCTGGGCATCTCCCCGATAACCGGTGGCGGTCATCAGCACCAGCCGGGTATCCGCCAGCTGCGCTCGCTCGCGCACCCAGCGACCCAGCGTTTCGCCATCCACCCCCCGCAACAGGCGATCCACCAGAGCCAAGCGGAATGGCTGACCGGTGGCCTGTTCAGCCTCCAGACGGGCGAGAGCGGTTTCAGCATCGGCCACTCCCTCCACCCGGAATCCCCAACGTCCCAGCACTTCGGCCAGGAGACGCCGGTTGTGGTCGCTGTGGTCCACCACCAGGATGCGGGTTCCGGTCAGACCGGCAAGCTGATCCTCGCCGGGCAGCAGGGAAGGCGTCGACGCCTGTTGCTGACTGGGAAATTCAGCGGTAAACCAGAAAGTTGCCCCGCTTCCTTCACAACTGGTGACCCCGATCTGCCCCCCCATCATTTCCACCAATTGGGTTGAAATGGCCAGACCAAGCCCGGTCCCGCCGTAACGCCGGGTTGTCGATTCGTCCGCCTGC
>CAZHVZ010000047.1:24010-24456 GCA_964536245.1 uncultured Rhodocyclaceae bacterium | reverse complement strand
GCTGCATTCCCTCCAAGGCTCTGCTGCATGTCGCAGCGGTCATGGAAGAAGCCCAGCACGCGGCTGACCTCGGTGTCACTTTCGCGGCGCCGCAGGTGGATGTGGACAAGCTGCGCGCCCACAAGGAAAAAGTGGTCGGCAAGCTGACCGGCGGTCTGGCCGGCATGGCCAAGGGCCGCAAGGTCGAAGTGGTGCGGGGCTACGGCGCTTTCCTCGACCCGCACCATATCGAGGTGGAAGTCACCGACGGGACCGGGCAGGACAAGACCGGCAGCAAGAAGGTCATCAAGTTCCAGAAGTGCATCATCGCTGCCGGCTCGGCTGCCATGCATCTGCCCTTCATCCCCAAGGATCCGCGCATAGTTGATTCGACCGGCGCGCTGGAATTGCGCTTCGTGCCGGAGAAGATGCTAGTCATCGGCGGCGGCATCATCGGCCTCGAAATG
>CAZHVZ010000047.1:0-24000 GCA_964536245.1 uncultured Rhodocyclaceae bacterium | reverse complement strand
ACGCTGGGCGCACGCCTGGACGTGGTGGAAATGATGGACGGCCTGATGCAGGGCCCGGACCGGGATGCCGTCAAGGTCTGGGAAAAGCAGAATGGCAGCCGTTTCGACCGAGTCATGCTGAAGACCAAAACAGTGGCGGTGGATGCCAGGGACGACGGGCTTTACGTCAAGTTCGAAGGCGAAGGTGCGCCGACCGAAGCGGTCAAGTACGACATGATTCTGCAAGCCGCCGGTCGCTCTCCCAATGGCAAGAAGATTGCTGCCGAAAAAGCCGGCGTGGCGGTGACCGACCGTGGTTTCATCAATGTCGATGCCCAGATGCGGACCAATGTGCCGCACATCTTCGCCATTGGCGATCTGGTGGGGCAGCCCATGCTGGCCCACAAGGCGGTCCATGAAGCGCATGTGGCGGCCGAGGTGGCTGCCGGCCACAAGGCGGCTTTTGACGCCCAGGTCATTCCCGGCGTCGCCTACACCCATCCGGAAGTGGCATGGGTGGGCTACACCGAAGACCAGGCCAAGAAGGAAGGGCGCAAGGTCGAAACGGCCAAGTTCCCTTGGGCGGCATCCGGTCGCGCCATTGCCAACGGTGCCGAGTATGGGTTCACCAAGCTGATTTTCGATGCCGAAAGCCATCGCGTCATCGGTGGCGCCATTATCGGCCCCAATGCCGGCGACATGATCGGCGAGGTCTGTCTGGCGATTGAAATGGGCTGCGATGCGGTCGATATCGGCGGTGAGACTGTCGGCATGGCTGCCGAAGTGGCCCATGGCACATGTACCGACGTGCCGCCACCCCGCAAGAAGTAAGCGTACAGACTGTTCTTCTCTGCGCCGCAAGGCGTTCGGTTTAGGCGACGGCTAACCCCGTCGCCTTTTTTTACACGCCGCTTCTTGGCCTGGCGTGTTTGAGGATGATGGCTACCAGTTGGTCCGGATCAATCGGCTTGGCGATGTGGCCAACCATGCCGACAGCAAAACAGCGATCCCTTTCCTCACCGTAAGCATGGGCGGTTTGGCCGACGACGGGAAAACCGGGGGCGATTCCCAGCAAACAGGTAGTGGCTTCATAGCCATCCATTTCCGGCATCTGGATATCCATGAGCACAATGTCAAAGGCCTCTTCCCCATCAGCGATAAAACGCTCAACGGCCTCCCGCCCGTTGCTGGCCATGACGAATTGCGCGTTTTCATCGCGCAGGCTTTCGGCCAGCACCATCTGGTTGATTTCATTGTCTTCGGCGACCAGTATGCGGATACCGGTCAAACGTCCGCCATCCTGGTCGGGCTGCGGCACTCCGGCCGGCTCGGAGGCGGCTATGGCCGGGCTGGCGAGATAGGGCAGCCTGATCTCGAAGCAACTGCCAACCCCGGGTTCACTGGTCATGCGGATATCGCCTTCCATGAGAGCAACGATCCGCTGGGTGATGCTCAAGCCCAGCCCGGTACCGCCGAATTTCCGGGTGGTTGATCCATCTGCCTGCTCAAAGGGCGCGAAAATGCGCTCCATCTGTTCGGCACTCATGCCGATGCCCGTGTCACTGAAGGAAAAACACAAATAGTCACCGTCCACTCCGGCACCGACCTGTATGGTCCCCTGCTGGGTGAACTTGATTCCATTTGAAATCAGGTTGAGGAAAATCTGGCGCAACCGAAGGGGATCGCTCAGGCAGCTTGCCGGAAAATCAGGCGCGGTATGCAGAACAATCCCGATCTCCCGCATCCGGGCCTCTTCCTGCAATAGCGCGACACTCTCTTCGAGAATGGCGGCCGGGTCGGTTGGAATAGACTCGATGCTGAACTTCCCGGCTTCCAGTTTGGAAAAGTCGAGAATGTCATTGATGATGCCGAGCAGAAGCTTTCCCGAATGAAGTATCCTGGAAAAAATGGCCGGCGCTTCGTCGGCGTTGCTCGCCCTGCCTGCCCCAATTCGCGCCAGGCCCAATATGCCGTTGAGGGGTGTCCGAATCTCGTGGCTCATATTGGCCAGAAATTCGCTTTTCACCCGCGCCAGGCGTTCGGCCTCTTCCCGCGCCGCGACCAGTTCTACCGTCCGCTCATGAACCAACTCGGCGAGGTGGTTGCGATGCCGTTCAAGCTCCTGGTCCTTGGCCCGGCGTTCGGTAATGTCCCGGCCAATGGCCAGGTAACGGTCATCCGGCAGGCGCTGGGTGGTCAACTCGACATCTATTTCGTGGCCGTCCTTGTGCCGCGCTTTCCAGCAACCGGCAAGGACGGTGCCCGGAACGGAGATTCTGGCCAGGTGCTCGGGCAAGCGGGCATGGTGTTTCGGCGCCAGGAGATCGGTGATGTTCAAGCGCAGCAATTCGTCCAGCCGGTGCCCGGTCAGCGCGCAGGCCGCCGGATTGCCATACAGGTACTGGCCGGAAAGATCGCTTGTCCAGATCGCGTCACCGGCATTCTCCATGATGTTTTTCAGATCGTTTTCGGCACGCTTGCGCTGGGTCAGGTCAATGTCGAGGCAAAAGAGATCGACGACACCGTTTTCCTTGGTGACGACCGCATGGCTCGAATAGACCGGAACGGGAGTGCCTTCCCGGCGTTGCAGGGTCAGTTCGCCAGGCGGCGCTCCCTCGCCGGTGTCGGCCATGTGCAGGATGTGGCTTCTTGCCTCGTCACGCATGGCCGGCGGAATGATCAGATCCAGCAGGTTGGCGCCAAGGGCTTCATTGGCCGCATAACCATAGATCTTTTCCGATCCGGCATTCCAGTAATTGACCGTTCCGTCCGGCGCATAGCCCTGGACGGCAATGGATTCCAGCTTGTCCAGCAGGCGGCGGAAACGCCCTTCGCTTTCCTGCAAGGCCTGCTCCTGCCTGATGCGTTCTGCCTCCCGGCTTTCCAGCTGACGCAAACGGGCAAAATACGCCGTGCTGTAGAGGTAACTGGCCAGGGTGGACAGGGCGACGACACCCATACCGATCAGGGCCGGGACGATGATCGGGCCGCCATGCTGTTCAGGCAACTGGTCATAGGCACCAAGGTAGGCCAGGACTGCGAGATAAGCCGCCGTCAGCAGGGAAAACAGGATGCCGTAGCGGGTACCCAGGGACCAGCCGGCAAAGATGATGACCAGCGGATAGACGGCGACATAGTTGGAGCGGACGCCGCCGGTCACGGCTGCGACGATGCAGCAAACCAGCCAGCCCCCCCAGAGCATGGTCTTGAAAGCCATGGCAGGCTTGTTGTTGCGCAACATGGCCAGAGCAGTCAGGCCGAAGAGAGCAAGCAGGCCGCTGGTGATGGTGCGCAGCAGGCTGGGGGTCGGGCCGTAGAGGTGGATGAAGAAGTTGATTGCACCAATCCCGGACAGGGTCAGCGCGCTCAGCCAGAAAAAACGGCGCAGCGACGGATCATTTGCAACATCGAGAATCTGCGGGGATTCCTGAGCGCTTGCCATGGTGACCTGATCCGGATGCAGGGCGTTCATTATGCGTTTGCCCCGCACACTCGGCAAGCCATTCATCCGGCGCGGCAATGGAACGGCAATTGACCCATCGGGCAGGCGTCCGCATAATGCAACGCCCCGCCCTTCAGGAATTCCCGGTGACCGCCTCCAGTTCTCCCGCCCGACGCTCTGCCGCCGAGCAGCTTCGCCTTGAGGCCATGCTCCTCGACATGTTCGAGCACCGTATCTGTTTCAACGAATTTCTTGGCTTGAAAGTGGTTTCCCTGGAACCGAAAAAGCCGCAGATTTCCTTTGCCATGCGCCGTGAACTGGTGGGGAGCTATGTCCATGGACGTTTGCACGGCGGCATGATCTCGGCCACTCTGGATACCGTGGGCGGACTGGCCGTGACGGTGGGAATTGCCGAAAAATTTTCCGGCGAAACGGCCGAGCAGGTAGCGCACCGCTTCGGACGAGTGGGAACCATCGACCTGCGGGTGGATTATCTTCGCCCCGGGCTGGGAGGAACCTTTTTGGCTTCTGGCTGGATTACCCGCATGGGCGGCCGGATTGCCTCGGTCCAGATGTCCTTGACCAATGAAGCCGGAGAGCTGGTAGCGACTGGTTGCGCCTCCTACGTGATCAGCTAGCGGTCTGCTAGCGGTCTGTTTCCTGCCGGATCACTTGCAACGCGGGCCGCCAGGGGGGTTCCAACGGATTTCCAGCTCATCCGCCGGAACCGGCCTGGCGTAGAGGAACCCCTGCGCCACGTCGCAAGCCTCGGCCCGCAGGAAGGCAGCCTGTTCCTCGCGCTCCACCCCTTCGGCGACGATTTCCAGGCCCAGGCTGTGCCCAAGGCTGATGATGGCACGGGCGATGGCTTCGTCATTTTCATCGCGGCCGATATCGCGGACAAAGGACGAATCGATTTTCAGGCGATGCACCGGCAGCTCCCGCAGGTAGCCCAAGGAGGAATAGCCGGTTCCGAAGTCATCAATCGCCAGGTAGACGCCTTCCTTGCGTAGCCCGTCCAGCAGCTCCAGGGCGCGGCCGGTCTGCCGCATGATGACCGATTCCGTCACTTCCAGCTCGAGCTGGCTGGCAGGGATGGCGTAATTTTCCAGCTCTTGGGCGACCGCCACGGTCAGCCCTTCTTTTTCCAGTTGCTGCATGGAAATGTTGATGGCCATGCGGGGGACGACAAAACCGTTCTCCCGCCAGCGGGCAATCTGCTGGCAGGCTTCCTTCAGCACCCAGTCGCCGATTTCTCCAATGGCGCCCATTTCTTCGGCAACCGGGATGAAACGGCCCGGAGGAACCAGTCCGAGATCCGGATGCTGCCAGCGGACCAGGGCTTCCACCCCGGCCAGTGCGCCGGTGGCGAGATCAACCTGGGGCTGGTAATGGAGGAACAATTCGTTGCGCTGGACCGCACCCCGTAGCGCATTCTCCACGATCAGACGCTCCAAGGCTCCCGCCCCCATCTCAGACTCATAGAACTGATAGTTGTTGCGGCCTTCCGTCTTGGCTTTATACATGGCCAGATCGGCATTTCTGAGCAGCCTGTCCACGTCGTCCCCGTCATTGGGATAAAGGCTGATGCCGACGCTGGCCGTCACGTACAACTCGCGCCCGGCGACCGTGAAGGGCTGGGCAAACAAGTCCACCAGCTTGCGCGCCACGGTGGCGACGCTGTGTACCGAAACATCGTCTTCCAGAAGAATGATGAATTCATCCCCGCCAATCCGCGCGATGGTATCGCTGGAGCGCACCTGGTTCAGCATGGCCCTGGCCGCCAGACGCAGGATCTCGTCACCGACCGGATGGCCAAGCGTGTCGTTGATGTGCTTGAAGCGGTCGAGGTCCAAAAAGAGGACCGCCAGCTTGTTCAGATCCCGCTGGCTGCGGAGCAAGGCATGTTCCAGCCGGTCGCGCAAAAGGAGGCGGTTGGGGAGTTCGGTCAGCGGGTCGTGGTGAGCGAGAAAATCGAGAGCTTCCTGGGAACGCTTGACGGCAGTGATGTCACTGAATACGGCAACATAATGAGTTGTCCTGCCGTCCTTGTCCTTGACGGTACTGATGGTTTCCCAGTTGGGGTAGACCTCGCCGTTTTTCCGGCGATTCCATATTTCTCCCTTCCACACCCCGGCTTCCAGTAGCGAGGACCACAACTCCTGGTAGAACATGGGATTGTGCTTTCCCGAGCGAAGAAAACGGGGGTTTTGCCCAATGGCATCGCTTTCAGCATAACCGGTAATTTCGGTAAAAGCCTTGTTTACGGCAACGATCTGACCGGCGGCATCGGTCATGACGATCCCTTCGGCGGTGGATTCAAAGACACGGCCAGCCAGCCGCAGGGTTGCCTCGTTCTGCTTGCGCTGGGTGATATCGACCAGACTGAATTGAAGGAAAGCCTGATCACCGTGAACAATGCGCATGAGATGGACTTCGCCGTCCCATTCCTGGCCATTGGGGCGTCGGTGCCGCCATTCAAAAAGTTGGGCGCCTTGCTCGAGAGCGGTTTTTATCCGCTGCAAGGCGGCAGTGGCAGAGTCGGAACCGTCGTACTGGAAGGGAGCGGATACGTCCAGGAATGAAAGTCCGAGAACGGCCTGCCGATCCGGCAGGGCATAAAGGGCCACGGCGGCCGCGTTGCAGTCCACGTAACGACCGCTTTCCGGATCGAGAACCACCAGGGGAATATGCGACTCGGCAAAAAGCACCTTGTTGTAGGCTTCCCGATCCCGCAATTCGGCTTCAATGCGCTTGCGCTCGGTAATGTCGGTGATAAATGCCAGAAGATGGGGTTCGCCATTCAACTGGATCAGGGTGGCGGAAATGCTCACCTTGCGCGGTCTTCCCTGGCGGTCGAGCCAGTCGGTTTCATAGTCCACCACTTTTCCGGCGCCGCGAATGGCGGCCAGCCAGTTCTGGCGAACCTCGCTGCTCGGCCAGAGTCCGATTTCCAGGGAGGTCTTGCCGAGAATCTCGTCCCGGGACCAACCGAAATCGCGCAGATAATTGTCATTGGCATCGACAAAACAGCCGTCCGCAGCCCGGGCGATGGAGGCCGATACCGGGCTGGAGCGAAAAGCGACCATGAAGCGTTCCTGGGATTCGGCAATGGCCTGCTCTACCTGGCGACGTGCGGTAATGTCCCGGCCTATGCCGAGAACCCCGATCAGTTTCCCCTGGCTGTCGTACATCGGTGTTTTGATGGTTTCCAGCAAGACGCAATGACCGTCGCTGGCGTACGCCACTTCTTCTTCGTTGATGGAAGCCCTGCCCGCTGCAATGGCCGCCAAATCCTTGCTGCGGAAAAAATCGGCAAGCTCATGCGGTACAAAATCGTAGTCGGAGCGCCCGAGAATGTCGGCTTCCTGTGCTCCGAAAAGAAGTTCGAATTCCCGGTTGCAGGCCAGGTAAAGCCCCTCGGGATTTTTCAGCCAGACCAGGTCAGGGAGGGTGTTGACCAGGGTACGCAGGCGGCTTTTTTCATCCTCAAGCTCACGGGTACGATGTCTGACCTGACGGCGCAGCATCAGTCCCCAGATGACCATGCTGCCAGCGATCAGCAAGACCACGGCAAATCCCCAGGAGAGATAACGCCACCACAGCGGCAGACCGAGAGGGCTGCCCATCCATTTGTCCTGAACCTTCTGGAGTTCGGCGGGCGTAATGGCGTCAAACCCTTGTTGCACTAGGTCCAGGGTCTTGCCGTTGCCCTTGTTGACGGCCCGGTGGAACTGGCCGCTGTAAAGGGAGAATGCCTTGCGGAAACTGCGGTCTGCACCTTTGCGATAGAGCAGGTAGTTGGCCGGAGGTTCGTCCAGACAAAACAGCTTGACGCGCCCGCTCGCTGCCTCATCGATAATTTTCTCGTAGCTGTCATAGATGGCCAGGTTCCCGACATCATCCTTGCGCAGCATGTCGATGCAGGCGTCGCCGGCTTTGGCAGCGACCAGAAAGCCCCGCAGGGAGGCCGTATCGGTTATGCCGCCGATATCCTGATGGGCGTAGATGGCGACCGGCAGGTCGGCATAGGGCTTGCTGAATTCAAGGTAATTGTCCCGCTGCGGCGTGCGGAAAATGGTATCAATGACGTCCGCCTTGCCCTGGGCGAGCAGGTTCTGGGCCTTGGCCCAGTCGGTAGCCTCCAGTTTTACGGCTACACCGGTCTTTTCCTCCCACAGGTGCCAGAGGTCCACCAGATAGCCATCGATGGCCCCTTTCTGGTTACGGAATACGTAGGGTGGGTAGTTGTCATCCATGCTCACCGTCAGGCTGGCCGGCGGTGCTGCCTGTTCCGCAACGGCTGGCAGGGCAGCTCCGAGGAACAGGCCGATAAGAACGAGGAGCAGGCGGATGGCCCGTCTGGCGATCACAAGATCGGCGCTCCCTGGCTTTCGCCGCGCTCATAGACCACATGGGCACGACCGACGATGAGCGGATCGAGATTGCCGATATAGAGCGGGTTCTTGCTGGTATACGTCAGCTTGTGCAGGATGTAGCGCAAGGCATTGAGGCGTGCCCGTTTCTTGCAGTCCGACTTGATGACCGTCCACGGGGCGTCGGCGGTGTCGGTGTAGAAGAACATGGCTTCCTTGGCCTTGGTGTATTGCGTCCACTTGTCGAGCGACGCCATATCGATCGGCGACAGTTTCCACTGCTTGAGGGGGTGCACCTTGCGCTCCTTGAAACGGCGGCGCTGCTCGTCCTTGCTGACCGAAAACCAGAACTTGATGAGGTGGGTGCCGTTTCGGGCCAGCATACGCTCGAATTCAGGAACCTGGCGCATGAACTCGCTATATTCGTGATCGGTGCAGAAACCCATAACCCGTTCGACACCGGCCCGGTTGTACCAAGAGCGGTCAAAGAGAACAATTTCCCCGTTGGCGGGCAGGTGCTGCACATAACGCTGGAAATACCACTGCCCCCTTTCGGTTTCCGTCGGTTTTTCCAGAGCGACGACCCGCGCTCCCCGGGGATTGAGATTTTCCATGAAACGTTTGATGGTGCCACCCTTGCCGGCAGCGTCCCGCCCCTCAAAGAGAATCACCACTTTCTGCCCGGTTTCCTTGACCCAGGCCTGTAGCTTGAGCAATTCCACCTGGAGACGGTATTTCTGGCGCTCGTAATTGCTGCGCTGCATGAGGTTTTTGTAGGGATACCCCCCCTCTCGCCAGTCCGTGGAAAGAACGTCGTCGGGGTTGGCCTCGAGGGCGCCTGCGGCAACCCGCTGCTGCTTGAGGAGCCCCTTGAGCAGAGCCACCGTTTCCTCCGGCGGAACGCCGGAGATAATGTCCTGAATGGCGGCCAGTCGGGCCTCCTGAGCGGCATCGGTGGCGTTGCCGACGGCGAAATTCTCGATTGCCGGCGGGGTCAGCGCGGGCGGGATGTCGCCGCGTGCGACAGGACGTTGTCTGGGAGCGCGGCTGCTTGCCGGGCGGGCAACGGATCGTTTGGCGGGGGTGGGCTTCGCGGGGGTTTCTGTGGTCATGCTTGCTCCATCGCTGATGTCGAATATGCTATTCAACGTCAACCGGGAGCGCCTGTCTACTTGTCTGCTTCGCCGCTCAAGCGGGCGGCCATTTCCGGCGGAATGACGGTGCGCAGAACAGTTTGTGTTTCACCCGCCCGGGTCCGGTTGGTCAGCCACCAGAGGGCGCCCTTTTTGATTGTCCATTCTGCTTCCTGACCGGCCAACAGCAGGGAGGCCATGCGCCCCAAAGCCGGCTGGTGGCCGATGACAAGGACCGAACCACCGGCTGCCGGCCAACCGGACGCCGCGACAATATCCGAGACGCAGGCGGCAGGGCCGAGGCTGCGATGGGTTTCAAAGGGCAGACCAAGGGCCGCTGCCGTCTGTTGCGTGCGAACTGCCGGGCTGACCAGAATCCGCAGATTTTTCGGCTTGTTCAGGTTGATCCAGCGGGCCAGGAGGCGCGCCTGCTTTTCGCCACGCACCGTCAAGCGGCGCTTCATGTCGTCGTCACCCTCTTCAGCTTCGGCGTGGCGCCAGAGCAGGAGATCCATGCGTTCTTCCCCGGAAAAAGCCATGATCATGCGACTCCATTGTGACAGGCATATTGCAGACCGGGAAAAGTATAGCGGTTCAGGCTTCGATTGCCTCCCTGGCGACCCATTCAAAACGCTCGATAATCTGCTCCCAGCGTCGCGGCAACATGCTTTGCCGAGCGGCCCTGGAGATGGCCGGCAAGCATTCCGGATCGACCGCCAGGGAAAGTGCTGCCTCCAGGTAGGCCTGCTCGTCTCCGGGAGCGACCACCCGTCCGTTTGCCTGGTCGGCGATCAACTCGGCGGCTGCCGCACTGCGGTAGGCCATGACCGGCAGGCCACTGGCCATGGCCTCGGCAACCACATTGCCGTAGGTTTCCGAAAGACTGGGAAAGAGAAACAGGTCGGCGCTGGCATAGTGAGTTGCCAGGTCGTCTCCGGTGCGGGTTCCGGCAAAGTGATGATCGGGATGGGACAGCATTTGCCTGGCCTTTGACGGGCCGTCGCCAACCCAGACCATGCGTGCATCCGGACGAATGGCCTGAATGGCGGCAAAAGTCCGTTCGGCCAGGGCCAGATTTTTTTCCGGAGCCAGCCGGCCGACATACAGGCAGGCCAGGCCGCCATTTCCGATCCCCCAGCGATGACGCATCTCGACCGAGCGCCGGGCGGGGTCAAATTGCTGGGTATCCACGCCCCGCCCGACCACCCTTACGCCGGGAATGCCTGCGCCCGCCAATTCGGCGGCCAGTGCTTGTGTCGGGACTAGAGTCGCCCTTGTGCGCCGGTGCAATATGCGCAGGTAAGTGGTCACTGCCGGGCGTATCCAGCCCAAGCCGTAATGCACGCTGTAGTGATCAAAATTGGTGTGAAAGCCGGAGGTGACCGGTATACCCAGACGCCGGGCGGCACTGACGGCTGACCAGCCGAGCGGGCCTTCGGTGACAACATGGACCAGATCGGGACGGCTTTTCTGCCAGCGCTGGCGGAGATGGCGTCCGGCCGGCAGGCCGAAACGGAGCCCTGGATAGCCCGGCAGCGGCAGCCCCGGCAGGGCTGTTTCCCGATGGTCACCGCATTCCTTGCCCGGCTGACGGGGGCGCAGGACGTCCACGACATGGCCGTTTTTTCGCAAGCCTTCTACCATCCGGCCCACCGTCATGGCCACTCCGTTGACCTCGGGTGGAAAGGTTTCGGTGACAAAGTCGATACGCAGCTTCATTGCAGGAACGCCCCAAGAACGCTGAACCACACTGCAAAAACATTGAGCAGGGCAATGAGCACGGCAGCGCTGCCAATATCCTTGGCGCGCTTGGAAAGGCGATGACTTTCCAGCCCGATACGGTCAATGGCGGCTTCCACGGCGGAATTGAGCAACTCGACGATGAGGACGAGAAGGACACTGCCGATCATCAAGGCCCGGCCAATACCGGCGACCGGCAGAACACAGGCAAGAGGAACAAGGAGCGCTGCCAGCCAGATTTCCTGGCGAAAGGCATCTTCATGGGCGTAGGCCGCCTTCAGTCCGGCGAGGGAGTAATGCAGGGCGTTCCAGATGCGGGAGAGGCCGGTCTTGCCTTTGTAGGGGCTTTCCATGGATGCTCGCGATGGTGGGTTAAAATCTGTTGGTAGAGTCCGGCCAGGCGGCCTGCCATGGCCGTATCCGACCATTCGGCGGCATAGGCGACGGCCTCGCTGGCAAGGGTCGTGCATTGCGCAGGATGGTTGAGAAGGTCCGCCAGGGCATCGCCAAAAGCAATGGGGTCATCGGGAGGAGTGATACATCCCCGCCCCGGCGCCAGAATGTCGATGGTCCCCATCGCCGGCAAGCCGACCACCGGCAAGCCGGCTGCCATGGCTTCCAGAAGGACCAGCCCCTGGGTTTCGGTCCGTGAGGCAAAGACAAAAGCATCGGCGGCGGCGTAACAATCGGGAAGATCGCGGTTGCGGTCGAGGTAGCCCAGAAACATGACCCCTTCGCTCAACCCCAGTTGCTGCACGCGCTGACGGAGCTCGCCGCTGGCTGGCCCCTCGCCGGCAATGAGCAAAAGCAGGTCGGGGCGGCTGAGGCGGGCTTGACGAATCGCTTCGAGCAGGAAAGCGATGTTTTTCTCGTGGGCGACGCGACCGACAAAAAGTGCTACCGGCTGATAGGAGAGGATGCCGTTCCGGTAGCGGAAACTGCGGCCATTCCCATTTCTGAACTGGCCCAGGGGAATCCCCGTCGGCAAGATGTGAAGGGGCTGGGTGACACCATAGGAGAGGAGTCGATCCCGCATCGCCGAGGAGGGAACAATGATGCTGTCCACCGCATTGCATTGGCGGCGGGAAAAGCCTCGGGCCTGCTTTTTCAACCAGCTGGAAGGAAGAAGGGAGGCGTAGTGATGGAGATATTCCTCGAACAGGGTATGGTAAGTGCTCGCTACCGGCAATCCCAACGTTCGCGCTGCCTTGAGCCCGGCATAGTGTGCAACAAATGGGGTCTGGATGTGGATCAGGTCGCAGTCGGCAGCGGCTTCCAGAACCGTCTTGTGCATGGCCCGCCAACCAAGCATCCGGTCTTCCGGATCACCCGGAACCGGGCGACCGGCAATGCGGATGATGCCGGGCTCGTCCGCCTCGTCGCCGTAGCGGGGAACGACCAGACGGACGTCAATCCCCTCCTCGGCCATCCCACGGCGAAAGGTTGCCATGGAAGTTGAAACACCATTGATGCGGGGAAAATAGACGTCTGAAACCATCAGAACGCGGCGGGGTGTTTGTTGCGAGTCGTGGCTCATGCCTCGATCTCCTCGTGGAGGGTTGGGGAAAGGGCCGGGAGCAGCTTGCGCAGCCCCCAGGCCACCAGTTCCAGGCGGCCATCGGCGTGCTCGACAATGGCTGTGCAGGAATCCACCCAGTCGCCACAATTGACATAGGTCAGCCCGTCTATTTCGCGCAAGGCCGCCCAGTGGATGTGACCGCAAATCACCCCGTCCAGGCCCCGTTCCCGGGCGTGGTGGATGGCCGCATCTTCAAAGTCGAAAATGAAGTTGAGGGCGGTTTTTACCTTGCGCTTGGCATAGCCGGCAAGGGACCAGTAGCCGGGCAGACCCAGCTTGCGGCGAACCCAGGACAGTACCTGATTAAGGCGGACCAACTGGGTGTAGCCGACATCGCCGACCAGGGCGACCCAGCGATGATGGCGGGTGATCTGGTCAAAGGCATCGCCGTGGATGAGCAGGAAACGCCGCCCGTCAGCCGTTTCGTGCACGGCGTCCGCCATGACTTCGATCTCACCGAAAACGATGCCGAGGTAGTCACGCAGGGCTTCGTCATGGTTGCCGGGAATGAAAACCACCCGTTCCCCGTGCCGTGCCCGACGCAGCAGTTTCTGCACCACCGTATTCTGGGCCGGCGTCCAGTGAATGCTGCGCCGCATGGCCCAGAAATCGACGATATCGCCGATCAGATAGGTCTGTTCGGCAGGATATTCCCGCAGAAAATCGAGTAGACGCTCGGCCTGGCAGGCACGGGTGCCGAGATGGATGTCCGAGAGAAAAACCGATCTGACGCGGGGCATGGCGTCACGATAATCGCCCGATATGAACGGGGTGTGACGGCGGAATTACGGTTTGGTGACGGGGGCGCCAAGCTCGGCAGAAAATGCCCTGTGCGCAGTCAGCCTCTTGCCTTCCCGGCTTCGGAAGAAGGCCAAACAGGTCCCTGCCGCAGCCGGGACCCTATCAAAACGGCCAATCAGGCCTTGGGGGGAACGTAGCCCTGGATCTGATCCGCGCCATCACCGAAAAAGTGCTTTTCGACCTGCTCCGCCAGATATTTGCGGTGGGCGGCATCGACCAGGTTAAGGCGGTTTTCGTTGATGATCATGGTCTGCATGCGAATCCACTGCTGCCAGGCCTCCTTGGAAACACTCTCGAAGATGCGTTTGCCCAGGGCGCCGGGGTAGGGGGGAAGGTCGAGGCCTTCTGCTTCGCGGCCCAGTTTGACGCAGTTGACGGTACGTGCCATGTAAATCTCTCCGGAAAAATAGCGGGGTCAGCGGACAATTATAGCGGTTTGAAGAGAACCTTCGAGCGGCGCTGATAGTTGTACATGTCGCGCTTTTTGGCCGGCAGGTCATCCACCCCGCCGACGCGGAAGCCCCGTTCGACGAACCAGTGTTCGGTGCGGGTGGTGAGAACGAACAGGCGCTTGAAGCCGGCTTTTCTGGCGCGGCGTTCGATGCGCTTCATCAGTTGTTCGCCGTAGCCCCATTCCCGATGTTCCGGGTGTACGGCCAGACAGGCAAGTTCTGCCTCTTCGTCGGAATGGCGGTAGAGGGCGGCGCAGCCGACCAGGATGCCGTCGTGCTCAATGACCGAAAACTGTTCCAGTTCCCGCTCCAGCAGTTCGCGGGGACGATGGACGAGAACCCCTTCCTCCTCCATCGGCTCGATCAGGGCGACCAGGCCGCCGATGTCGTCGGGGCGGGCTTCACGAATGTTCTCCAGGGATTCGCGGGTAATCACGGTGCCCACTCCGTCGTGGGTGAACAATTCCTGCAGGAGGGTGCCGTCCAGTTCATAACCGATCAGGTGCACACGGCCGACACCGGCCCGGCTGGCCCGCACGGCACTGGGCAGATAGCGTTTGATGTCGGTGGACAACCAGTCGCTTTTTTTCTGAATCTCCTCGGCTTCGTCGGCGGTCAGGGCGTCGAGCAATTCGCCGGCCTTGTCGGTGACGCCTCGACTGTCGGTGAGGTAAACCAGCTTGTCGGCCCGCAGTGCCACGGCCACGGCTTCGGCGACCTCTTCCATTTGCAGGTTGAAAATCTCGCCGGTCGGAGAAGCCCCTTCGCAGTTGAGCAGCACGATATTGCCCAGACCAAGCTGGGCGTTGAGTCCCTCGCCATCCACCTTGCGCACCTTGCCGGCGTATTGCAGGTCGATGCCGTCGAGTACGCCGATCGGCTGGCCAGTGATGAAATTACCGCCGATGACGCGAATGCGGCTGTTGGCCATCGGCGTATTGGGCAAGCCTTGCGAGAGCATGGCCTCGATTTCCAGATAGACACTCCCTACGGCGTCGAGCACACAGTCCAGCGTGTCCGCGTCGGTCACCCGATAACCCCGGTGGTATCGGGATTCCAGGCCTTTTTCCCGAAGCTCTTCCTCAATCTGCGGACGCGCTCCGTGCACCAGCACCAGGCGAATGCCCAGGCTGGCCAGCAGATTGACATCGTAAGCCAGGGTTTTGGCAAACTCGCTGCTGATCGCCTTGCCGCCGAAGGCAAGAACAAAGGTCTTGCCCCGAAAGGCATTGATGTACGGCGTTACGGCGCGGAACCAGGCGACGAAATTGTCGTCGTAGGGGGTGTTCTCACTCATTGTTTTGCTTCGGTTTCCTTGATGGTGGCTTCCAGCCGGTCACAAATGGTTTTCAGAACCTTGACCCGGGCAAAGTTCTTGTCGTTGGCTTCGACCAGGGTCCACGGGGCCAGGCCGGTGGAAGTACGATCCACCAGGTCGCACACGGCGGAAACGTAGGGGTCCCATTTTTCCCGATTACGCCAGTCCTCGTCGGTAATCTTGAAGCGCTTGAACTCGGTGTCCTGACGCTCCTTGAAGCGGGCCAATTGCTCGTCGGCGCTGATCTGCAACCAGAACTTGATGACAATGGTGCCGGCGGCGGCCATCTGGTGTTCAAAGTCGTTGATTTCGGCGTAGGCGCGCAACCAGTCGGCTTCGGTACAGAAGCCTTCGACGCGCTCGACCAGTACCCGGCCATACCAGGAGCGGTCAAATACGGCCACCCGGCCCGTGCGCGGCAGATGGCGCCAGAAACGCCAGAGGTAGGGCTGGGCGCGCTCTTCCTCGGTGGCGGCCCCGACGCGGCGGATGCTGCCCCCTTTGCCGGCGGCATCGGAGCCTTCAAACACCAGAACCATCGAATGCTTTTCGGTAAAGCGCGGGTCGCGGATCATTTCCGAGAGACGGGCCTGGTATTTCGCCAGTTCGCGCTCGTAATCCTTTTTAGCCAGTTTTTGGGTGAGATCCAGCTCGCTGAGAACATTTTTCTGGTCGATGGTCTGCACGATGGGTGGCGCCACCGGCACCTGGGCACGCTTGTCCTGAGCCAGGCGCTTCTGCACGGCATCGAGGACGATATGGCCGACGGTCAGGGAACGATAGTTGTCGTCGGTGCCTTCAACAATAATCCACGGGGCATGGGCGGTGTTGGTCACGCGCAGAACATGGCCGGCGACTTCCTGCAACTTGTCGTAGGTTTTCAGGCGCTCGTAGCTGGCCTTGGTCACCCGCCAGGCCGTACGCGGGTCCTTTTCCAACGCTTTCAGGCGCTGCTTCTGGCCATCCCGCGAGAGGTGAAACCAGAACTTGAGGACCAGGGCACCCTCATTGACCAACATGGCTTCAAAACGATTGATGTCGTCCATCACCTGGTCCATTTCCGAACGCCGCATCTTGCCGGTAATCCGGTCGGTGATCGGCTGCGAGTACCAGGAACCGGCAAAAATCCCGACTTTGCCCTTCGGCGGCAGGGCTCGCCAGTAGCGCCACATGTAAGGACGAGCGCGTTCCTCGTCGGTGGGGGCGGAAAAAGCCAGGGTGGAAATGTGGCGCGGGTCCATCCAGGAGTACAGCAGGTTGATGGTTTCTCCCTTGCCGCTACCATCCACTCCGCTGATCAGGATGACCACCGGGAACTGCTTTTTCTCCAGCATGTCGTATTGCGCATCGAGCAAGGCGGCACGCAGTTTGGGGACTTCCTTTTTGAACGTATCCTTGTCAATGGTGTGACCGAGTTCTGCGGATTCAAACATTTTTACTCCCCTCCTTGAAATCGCCCCAAAGCGTTTGCAGGGCAGCCATTGCCGCCAGGCCAGCCGTTTCGGTGCGTAATATGCGCGGCCCGAGCCGCACCCCCTGAAAACCTACCTGTCTGGCTGCAACGACTTCTTGCGGGTCCAGTCCGCCTTCGGCGCCAACCAGGATTTGCACATTGCTTGCCGGAGGCAACTCCGGCAAGGCCACGCCGGCAACCGGATCGAGCATAAGGCGCAGGCCGACCGGAGCCGGACGGCTGAGCCAATGGTCGAGCTTTTCGATGGGCGCTACCAAAGGCAGCTGATTGCGCCCGCATTGTTCGCAGGCCGACGCGGCAACCCCTTGCCAGTGCGCCACGCGCTTAGCTGCCCGTTCTCCCGAGAGCTTGGTCACACTGCGCCGGCTTTCGACGGGAACAATGCCGGCTATGCCCAGCTCAACGGCCTTCTGGATGGTGAAGTCCATTTTTTCGCCCGCTTGCAGAGCCTGAATCAAGGTGATGGAAAGAGGTGATTCCCTTTCAGTTTCCTGCCAGGCGCCGAGGGCGGCGACCACCCGCTCACGCTCAATGCGTTCGATCAGGGCCGGATATTCCCCTCCCCGACCATCGAAGAGAACAATCGGCGCTCCGGGGGGGAGCCGCAAGACACGCACGGCGTGCCGCGCCACCGGTTCCGGCAGTTCGACATGGGCACCCGGTGCGAGCGGTTCACGACAGTAAAAGCGGGGCATATTCATCAGTGCTATTATGGGCGAAATCCTGCTCCTGTGTGCGTATGGTTGCCCTCAATCCTCCTCTTTGCAACGTTGACTGGCCTGCCCCGGATTTCTCCCTGGTGGCGACCGACGGGCGTCGCTATTCGCTGGCGGACCTGCGCGGCCCCAAGGGACTGCTGGTCATGTTCCTCTGCAACCACTGCCCCTATGTCAAGGCGGTGATTGACCGTCTGCTGCGGGACTGCCGGGAGCTCAAGAAGTTCGGTATCGGCAGCGTGGCCATCATGAGCAACGACACCCAGGCCTATCCGGAAGACTCTTTCGACAATATGCAGCGCTGGGCTACCGAACTGAGCTTTCCTTTCCCTTACCTGCTGGACGAAACCCAGGCCGTGGCCAGGGCCTACGGTGCCGTGTGCACCCCGGATTTTTTCGGATTCAATCGCCATCTGCACTTGCAGTACCGGGGGCGGCTCGATGCATCCGGGCGCAATCCCGGCCCTCCCGATGCGCCCCGTGAATTATTCAATGCCCTGTGCCAGATTGCCCAAACGGAAAAAGGCCCCGTGCAGCAAACCCCTTCCATCGGATGCTCGATCAAGTGGCGGGAATGAACACCTCGACGGAAGCCGCCGGCATCGAATCCCTGCGCCAGCATGCCTACCTGCGGGCCGTGCTGGACAACATGCCGCAAGGGATCAGTGTTTTTGACGAACATCTCAAGCTGCGCATCTGGAACAAGGGGTTTGCCGAGGTTCTCGCCCTGCCAGCGGATGCCGTTTATGAAGGGGTTCCGTTCGAGGACCTGATCCGCTATCCGGCACGGCGCGGCGAGTACGGACCGGGCGACCCGGAAGAAAAGGTGCAAGCCATCCGCCAGCTGGCCCTCAAGTTTGAAGCCCATTGCTTTGAGCGTGCCCGGCCCAACGGGCGCACCCATCTGGTGCAAGGCGAACCCCTCTTTCTCGAGGGCAGGATCGCCGGTTTCATCACCACCTATACGGACATCACCGAGCGCAAGGCCGCCGAGCAAGCCCTGCAACAGCATCACGACTTACTGACCACCCTGGTCGAGCATATTCCCGGCGGCATTACCCTGTTCAACAAAAACCTGGATCTGGTGGTCCATAACAAGGAGTTCTCCCGCCTGCTCGATTTGCCGGAAAGCCTGTTTGCCGGCAAATCGCCCGGCCTCGAGGATTTGTTCCGTTATAACGCGGGGCGCGGCGAGTACGGGCCGGGCAGTCCGGATGAAATTGTCGCCAACCTGCTGGAGCGGGCGCGTCACCCGGTGCAGCACTGCTTCGAGCGGCAGCGTCCAAACGGCCAGTTTCTGGAGGTAAGAGGATCTCCCCTGCCGGATGGCAGCTTTGTCACGGTTTATACGGATATTACCGAACGCCGCCAGGCCGAGGAAAAACTGCTGCTGGCCGACAAGGTGTTTTTGCACAGCCCGACCGGGATTGTCATTGCCGATCGCGAACAGCGCATTCTCTCGGCCAATCCGGCATTTGCAAAAATCACCGGGATGGACCTCCGGCGCGTCGCCGGCAAGGTGATTTTTGACTTGCACCCCAAGGAGCCGAGCTGGCCGGCAATGATCGAGGCGCTGGGGACGCGGGGAGCATGGAGCGGGGAGGTGGCGGCCCGGAAACCGAATGGCGAAAGCTATTTCGTCGGGCTGACGGTCAGTCGTATTGTTGATGACCACGGCGGGTTGCCGACCCACCATATCTGGATGTTTTCCGATGTTACCGAGCGCCGTCAGAGCGAGGAGCATGCACGCCACCTGGCGCAGCACGATACCCTGACCGGGCTGCCCAACCGCCTGGCCTTTCTTATGCGCCTTGCCCAGGTCTTGCCGGAAGCCAGGCGGCATGAATGGAAAGTGGCGGTGATGTTCATCGACCTCGACCGCTTCAAGAACATCAACGATACCCTGGGTCACCAGGTGGGGGACGACTTGCTGTGTGAGGTGGCTTGCCGTCTGGCCAAGACGGTTCGGGAGACCGACATGGTGGCCCGCCTCGGGGGGGATGAATTCGTGGTGATCCTGCCCGCCATCGATTTACCCTCCGATGCCGCCCTGGTTGCCGGCAAGATCGTCGCTGCCCTTTCAGCTCCGGTGATTACCGGTCCCCATGAGCTGCACACCAGCCCCTCCATCGGCATCAGCATCTTTCCGGCAGACGGGCAGGATGGCGACACCATTCTGAAAAACGCGGATACCGCCATGTACCACGCCAAGGCGGCGGGCCGGAACAATTACCAGTTCTACGCCGATGAAATGAATCTCTCGGCATCGGAGCGGCTGGGGCTGGAGAACAAGCTGCGCCAGGCGGTTGTTCGCCAGGAATTTGTCCTGGTTTTTCAGCCGCAATTCAAGTCCGACGGGAAAAAGCCGACCGGAGTTGAGGCCTTGGTGCGCTGGCATCACCCGGAAGATGGAATCATTCCGCCGGACAAATTCATTCCCATTGCCGAAGAAACCGGACTGATCGTGGCGATTGGCGACTGGGTGTTGCACGCCGCCTGTCGGGAAGTCAGCCGCTGGCTGGAGGCCGGGCTGCCACCGCTGCGCGTGGCGGTGAACGTATCGGCCCGCCAGTTGCGGCGCCGGGATTTTGCCGAGACGGTAGCCGGCGCCCTGGCCCAATCCGGTTTGCCGGCTGAACTGCTGGAACTTGAAATCACCGAAAGCGCGGTCATGGAGAATCCCCAGGAGGCCATCGCCATCCTGCAAATCCTGCGCCGCATGGGAATTACCCTGGCCATTGACGATTTCGGCACGGGCTATTCCTCCCTCGCCTATCTCAAACTCTTCCCCATCGACCACCTCAAGATCGACCGCTCCTTCGTGGCCGATATCGAGACCGATCTCAACGACCGGGCCATTGCTTTCGGCACCATCGCCCTGGCCCACTCCCTCGGGCTGAACGTCATTGCCGAAGGGGTGGAAACACCGGATCAGCTCGAATTGCTGCGCTGCAACGCCTGCGACGAAGTGCAGGGCTATCTCTTCAGCAAGCCCCTGGCTGGTCCGGCGGCCTTCGCTTTCCTGCACGCCCGTAGCCAGCCGGAGTAAAATCCCCTCCTTTCAGAATTGACGGGAGTTGCCATGACACGCATGGCTTTGTCGCGCTATCTCATTGAAGAACAAAGGGATAAAGGGGTCATCACCACCGACCTCAAGCAGTTGATCGAAGTCGTGGCGCGGGCCTGCAAGGCCATTTCCATCGCCATCGGCAAGGGCGGCCTGGGTGATGTGCTGGGCGAGGCCGGCAGCGACAACGTGCAGGGCGAGGCGCAGAAAAAGCTCGACGTCCTGTCCAACGAAATTTTTCTGGAAGCCAACGAATGGGGCGGGCATCTCGCTGCCATGGCCTCGGAGGAAATGGATTGGCCGCACCCGATTCCCCATCGCTACCCTCAGGGCGAATACCTGTTGCTTTTTGACCCGCTCGACGGCTCCTCCAATATCGATGTCAATGTCTCGGTGGGAACCATTTTTTCGGTGCTGAAGTGTCCGGAGGGGGCCGACCTGAGCACTCCGGAAGCAGCGGAAAAAGCCTTCCTGCAAGCCGGTACGCAACAAGTAGCCGCAGGGTACACGGTATACGGACCGACCACCCTGCTGGTATTGACGGTGGGGGACGGAGTGGTGGTGTTCACTCTGGATCGCGAATTCGGTTCCTTTGTACTGACCCAGGATCAGGTGAAAATTCCTGCCGACACCAGGGAATTTGCCATCAACATGTCCAACCTGCGGCACTGGGAGGCGCCCGTCCAGCGCTACGTGCAGGAAATGCTGGCCGGCAAGGAGGGCCCGCTGGGCAAGGACTACAACATGCGCTGGGTGGCTTCCATGGTGGCCGATGTGCACCGCATCATGACGCGGGGCGGCATTTTCATGTACCCCATGGATGCCAAACTGCACGGCCAGGGCGGCAAACTGCGCCTGATGTATGAAGCCAATCCCATGGCTTTTCTCGTCGAGCAGGCCGGGGGCGCAGCCAGCACGGGTCGCCAGCGCATTGTCGACATCCAGCCGGAAAAACTGCATCAGCGGGTGCCGGTCATTCTCGGGTCGAAAAACGAGGTGGACCGAGTGGTCGGCTATCACCGGAGTTGATCCGGCACGCTAGTAGTCAGTCAAGCAGGTTCGCGTGGATGCCGAGGTGCGCATCCGCGCCCCGATCGCGCGAAGCGAACCGCAGCCATAGCCGTAGCTATGGCGAGGATGAGCGACAAAGCGAGCGGGGATGCGGGGCGCGCCGAACATAGCAGAATCTGCTTGACTGGCTACTAGGATCAAGGGGCCGGGCTAATCCTGCTTCATGTACGAGGCCAGCAGGTTCTTGCTGGCTTCGTCGATTTCCACAAATTTCAGTCCGGCCTTGAAACCTTCGCTACCGCCGCAAACACAGTGGGTCACTACGCCGACCGCAGCGATCCGGTGACTCTTTCCGTTGAGCGGCAGGTTGAACTGTATCTGGCAGCGCTGTTTGGCTGCCAGCGACGCCGTCAGGCTGATCCCGACCCCGCCGGGTGAAACATCAAGGGTAAAAATGCCGAAGGGCGGCTGCCCTTCCCAGGCCATCGCCCCTCTGGAGCGCAGTATTTTTCGCGGAACAAGCCGCTGCTCAGCGGGATTCATGGCATTACAGCGAAGGAGATTTGCCCTTGGCTCGAGCTTCCGCCTGATCAAGCACCATACCGGCCATCAATCCGGTCAGTCGGTTGCCGATCCGGATGGCCAGGTAGACGCCATCGGTGATTTTCAGATGCGCCGCTTCAATCCTGCGCACCGGTGCCGCAATGGGATCAAAGCGGGCCAGCAGGGCATAGGGTTTGCGGGTGATCTTCCTTTGTGCCTCGTTGATGGCTACGGCAGCGGCTTCAACCGTATCTTCCAAGAGTTCCTTGGCGCCGCGAATCTGGCGCAGGGTCCGAGCTTCCATGCCAATTCCTTTCACTGGGTGCACCACGTCCTGATCTGTTGGTAGACGTTCGGGTCATGGGCCAGTTGCATGTGGGCCACGCCGGGAAATAATTTTACGTGCTCTCCGGCCTGAGGGGGCTGTACCAGACCATCGCCGAAGAGTTGCGATGCCAGATGTTCCGGATCATCGGTGACCGTGCCGGCAATCAGGTAGTGCCGGGCGCTGTCCAGCCAGGGTACGGCTCCGGTAAAGTCCGCCGCTTCAAGAACCGTGCCGTGGCGCAAATCCTTGACCCCCTGGCTGCGCTGATTGGCCAGATCACCGATCAGCGTCGTAATCGGGTGGGCCACGGCATGCAGGGCAGTGGTGATCCAATGGCCGGCCTGCTCGAGTGCGGCGCCTTCATGGGGGGTGCCAAGATAGAAAACGCGACTGACCTTGCCGATCCACTCGGCCTTGCGCTCGGCGCCGTAATGGCAGGCGCCGCGCAGGACCAGGCCGCCCATGCTGTGGCCGATGAGGACAATCTCCTCGACCGGTACGGGATAGGCCACCAGCAACTCCTCCAGCAACAGGTCAAGGCGTTTGCCGTTGAAGGGAATGGGCAGACCGGTGTTGTAGCGCAGGGTGTAGGGCGTAAAGCCGAGGTCGGCTTGCAGGGCGCTACCGTAGGTCCGTTCCGGGTCGTCCGGAAAGCTCCAGCTGCCCTCGTGGCAGCACAGGCCATGCAACAGCAGGCAGAGTTTGCCGCTCAGGACCTGATGGGTCGTGCGCAAGGCTTCCCGGGTCAAGGCCAGGGGGCGGTTGTTTTGATACAAGGCCATATCGATGGCCAGACCATTGTCGTTCTGCTTGAGGTAATCGCCGAAACAGCCGTTGAGGATGCTGGTGGCGGTTGCCATCCAGTCCGGGATCGCAGCGGATTTGTCAGCCACATCGGCCATCGGGGGTTCTCCTGTTCCGGCAAGTGTCCGGGAAGGTTCAGCCTACGCCTGAAACCGCCAGATTAATAGAGTCGCGTGCCTATTTGAAAACGGCTTGAGGAATGCCGGTTGCTCGCCAGACTACCCAAACCCCCTTGTTTTGAACGATAATTCCACCTTTTTCCGGACGCACCCCGTTGCTCGGGGCAGGCGAAACGGACTACCGACATGAGCGCAAACCTCTCGCAGCAGCCCCCGGTGTTTACCCCCCTGACCGGCGCCATTCGCGCCCTTGCCATGGACGCCGTCCAAAAGGCCAATTCCGGTCACCCCGGCGCGCCCATGGGCATGGCCGACATGGCGGTGGGCCTGTGGAGCCAGCACCTCAAACACAACCCGGCCAACCCCCACTGGTTTGACCGCGACCGCTTCGTGCTGTCCAATGGCCACGCCTCCATGCTCATTTACGCGGTGCTGCACCTCACGGGGTACAAGCTGCCCATGAGTGAGCTGAAAAAGTTTCGCCAGTTGCACAGCAAAACCGCCGGTCACCCGGAAGTGGGCATCACCCCCGGCGTGGAAACCACCACCGGCCCGCTGGGCCAGGGCATCACCAATGCGGTGGGCATGGCGCTGGCTGAAAAACTGCTGGCCAAGGAGTTCAACCGTGAAGGCCACACCGTGGTCGACCACCACACCTATGCTTTTATGGGCGACGGCTGCCTGATGGAAGGCATCAGCCACGAAGCCGTGGCGCTGGCCGGTGCCTGGAAATTGAGCAAACTGATTGCCCTGTACGACGACAACGGCATTTCGATTGACGGCAACGTTGCGCCCTGGTTCATTGACCAAACCCCCATGCGTTTTGTGGCCTGCGGCTGGAATGTGCTGGGTCCGATTGATGGGCACAATGCCGAGTTGGTGGCCAGCACCATTGCCCAGGCCAAGAAATCTGATGGTCGCCCCACGCTGATCGTTTGCAAAACGTCTATCGGCAAAGGCAGCCCGAACCGCGCCAACACCGCCAAGGCCCATGGCGAACCCTTGGGCGCGGAAGAAATCAAGCTCACCCGCGACGCGCTCAACTGGCCGCATGCCCCGTTTGTCATTCCCAAGGAGGTTTACGCCGCGTGGGATGCCAAAGCCGCAGGCCTTGTGGC
>CAZHVZ010000046.1:20924-24605 GCA_964536245.1 uncultured Rhodocyclaceae bacterium | reverse complement strand
CAATGCCAGTCTGATGGTCATCGAGCATGCCGAACGCTTCGGCCTTTCCCAGTTGCACCAGTTGCGCGGGCGTGTCGGACGGGGCGCCCACGCTTCCAGCTGCATCTTGCTCTATGTTCAGCCCTTGTCGGAAACGGCCCGGCAGCGGCTAAAAATCATTTTTGAATACACCGACGGTTTCGAGATCGCCCGCCAGGATTTGCAACTGCGGGGACCGGGAGAGTTCGTCGGCAGCCGGCAAAGCGGGGTCCCTCTCCTGCGCTATGCCGATCTGGAATTCGACGCCGATCTGGTGGAGGTGGCCAGGGAATTGGCCGAGGAGCTTCTCGACCAGGCGCCGGAACGGGCCGAGCGCCATATGCAGCGCTGGCTGGGTAGCCGCCAGGAACTGCTCAGGTCGTAAAGAAGGATTCGATCAGGCTGGCACAGGCGCCCGGCTGGTCATGATGGAGCATGTGGTCGGCCTCTTCGATCCAGCACTCCTCGACATTGGCAAAGCAGGCCCGCCGGCTCTGCCAGTCGCCGGGGCGGCTGGCAAACTCCCGGACGACCCAGGATTCCCGTCCTGCCACCCAGAGCACCGGAGCCTCGATTTTTCGCCAGACGGCCATGGATTCGTCGAGCTGAAAAAGGTAGGGGCCGGGTGCCTTGTGCCAGGGGTCGCCATTCCACGCCACGCCGCCATTGCTTTCGATGGCGAGATGCCGGGCAAGAAACTCCGCCCGCTCCCCGGTGAGAAAACAATCATCCCGAAGCAGGCGCTCGGCAAAGGCTGCGCGGTCCGGATAGATGTGCATACGGGGAGGGGAAGCGAGCACGTCCAGCCATTTGCCAAAACGGGCCGGCGCCATGTCGGGCGCCGAGGGGGCAATGCCGAAACCTTCGAGGGTGACGACGCCCTGTACCCGCTCCGGGCGAATGCCAGCATAGAGGCAGGCGACAATGCCGCCCATGCTGTGTCCGGCCAGGCGGGCCGGCTGGTGCGGCGAATAGTGGCGAAGGATGGCATCGAGGTCGCCGATATGGTCGGCAAAATAGTAGGGGCGGTGCAGCCATTGGGAAGGGCCGAAACCTCGCCAGTCGGGGGCGATGATATTCCAGTCCTTGCTCAGGGCCGCCACGGTAAACTGGAAGGAGGCGGAAACATCCATCCAGCCGTGCAGCAGAAAGAGCGTCGGCGCCTGCGGCGAACCCCAGCGGCGGATATGCAGGCGGACCTGCGGGAGTTCAAGAAATTCCGAACGGAAGCTGGGCATGGTTGGGCGCCTTGAAAGAGCGTCAATGACCGCCCGGGAGGCGGCAACAAGGCTGCGATCAGTCGCCGAGAAGCTTGTTCAGCGCAGTTTCCAGCCGTTCCGGAGAAAACGGCTTGGACATCCAGGCGTTGGCGCCTGCCTGACGGAATTCGGTCTTCATGGCATCGGAAGTTTCCGTGGTCAGAACCAGAATCGGAACGTCCTGATTCTGGCTGCCGCTGCGAATGGACTTGACCATGTTCAGTCCGTCCATGCCAGGCATGTTCTGGTCGGAAATGACCAGATCAAAGGGTTCCTGACGAAGTTTTTCCAGTCCGGCTCGGCCGCCGGCTGCTTCGACGATGCGATGGCCCAGCGGCTGCATGACGGCTTTGAGCATATTGCGAATGCTGGGCGAGTCGTCGACGATAAGGATGTTTTTCATGGGCGCTCTTCTCTTGATCGGCGTAGCACGATGTGTAGTTATTTCGGCCTATTCTGCCACGCCGGGCTTTTCCCTGTCGACCCGTGCCGGCAGGCCCGGTTTGCGATGGGGGTGGAAAACCGGTAACGATCTGTTACACAAGGGCGACGAAGATGCTACAGACGGTGCGGAGGTGGCCGCGTAAAGTACGAACATCGTATCGAACCCCTCCTCTCGAAACCCCCTTTCGAGAATTTCATCCCCGCCCTGTGCGGGGATTTTTTTTGCCGGCGGTCCGATAAGGAGAGTTATTCCGGGAAAAGTATTTGGCAGGGTGTTATGCTCAACAGATGGATTGTTCCGGCAGCCGGAGGTGCAATGAAAACAGACATGAGGCGCAGGGCGATATGGGCGATTGCAGGAAGCCTGCTGGGCTTCCTGATGACCCCGGCGGTCGTGGCCGAAGAATACTTTGACCGTTACGGCTTGTCGGCGTCTTCGCCGCCGGTCGATGTCGGCATCCAGCCCCTTGGTCATCCTTCCGGGGTGATCAGTGCCGTCATGCAGCGGGACCGGCTTCTGCAATCGGCTCTCGCCGACGCCGGCCATCCCCTTAAAACCCATCCCTTCCGGCGGGGCGCCGACATGTTGGGGTTGCTTGATGACCACCGCCTGGAAGCAGGATTGATTGGAGACATGCCAAGCATTCTGGTGGCCGCCAAAGGAGGGGTCTGGGTGGTCGGGCTGGTCAAGCAGTCATCCACCGCTATCGTCGCCAAAGGGGGGCTACAGGTCGCCGGTCTGGCCGGCAAGCGGATTGCCTATGTTCCCGCTTCCAGTGCGCACTACACCTTGTTGCAGGGGTTGGCCTCTGCCGGCTTGGGGGAAAAGGATGTCAGGCTGGTTGCCATGGGCGTCGAAGAGATGCCGGATGCCCTGGCCCGGGGAGAAATCGATGCTTTTGCCGCCTGGGAGCCTGCCCCGTCCATTGCGCTGGGTCGAGGCGAGCAGAACCGTATTGTCTTTCGCGGCGTGAGCACGGATTATTTTCTGCTGGACCGGAAATTTGAAAGGCAGGCGCCGGAAGCAGCCCGCCTTCTCGTCGCTGGTTTTGTCCGGGCGCTGGAATGGATGCGCCGTTCGCAGGGGAATGCGGAAAAGGCGGCTCGTTGGGCGCTGGCTGACGGCCAGGCTTTCTCGGGAAGGGAAGCGGGAGTGTCCGCCGCCCAGGTGGCAGCGATTACCCGGCGGGAGATCCTCAATGTCCCCTCGGCACCGGCCATTCCCCGTACGCCTGATGCGCCGCCTCTGCGCAGTGAGTTCCTGTTCCTCCAGCAATTGGCCAAGCTGCCGGCCAACGGCACCTGGGAGAATGTTGCTGCGGCCTTTACTTACAACGGATTGAGCCAGGTCATGCTGGAATCAAAAAAATACAAACTCGGCGTTTTCGATTATCCGGAGTGAGGCTTAGGGTGATGTGGCAGACCTCGTTCTCGACACGGATTGCTCTGTATTTCGGAGCCTTGTTTTTGGGGGCGATCGGGATACTCTTTTCTCTGTGGTATTTCGGCTTTCCCTTGATCGACTTGCGCGGTGCCGGAGCGCAGCGGCAGGACGCGGCAATCCGCCAGCTGGAGTTGTCGGCGGATCATCAGCGGGCGGCTATTGTCCACATGATCGAGGAGCGCAGGGGCGATATTCTGGTCGTTTCCGAGAATACGCTTCTGGCCGAGCAGTTGAGCGACGGGAGCCGGTTGGCGCAGGCAACGGTCGAGCGGGTGTTCGCACGTCTGCAACGGGCTTACCCGGATGCCTATCAGGCGCTGCGCGTGGTTCATCCGGAATCCCTGACCATTCAGGCTTCCAGCATTCAAGGCGATTTGGGCAAAAACTTTCCGGATGCAGCGCTGATCCGCCGTGCGGCTCAGCCGGGCATAACCGAGTTGGTGGAGCAGATTGTCGGGCCGGAAGGTGCGGCATTGGCGCTCGTGCGGCAGATTCACTCGGTCGATCGGGATGGGT
>CAZHVZ010000046.1:19038-20914 GCA_964536245.1 uncultured Rhodocyclaceae bacterium | reverse complement strand
GGGAACCCGGGGGGGGGGGGTGGTGGCTATCGCCACTCGGGCTTTTGGGGGGGGGGGGGGGGGCGGGTGGGCGGACCTGCGGGGCGGAAGGCCGGCGGGGCCGACCCTGCTGTTTGATGCGCGGGGGCAATTGCTCGCCCGTTTTCCGGAAGCTGTTTCAGGGCCGGAGGCCTATCGGCCGGATGAAAGAATTGCCGCCGGTTTTGAGGGGGCGGTGCAGGTGGCGGACCAGGAAGGGCGGGAGTTGCTGGCGGTGTTTCGTCATCTTCCCCTGAGCGGGACGCAGGCCTGGACTCTGGTGAACTATCAGAGCCGGCAGGAGGCACTGGCCGGGCTCAAGGAAAACATCCAAGCCTTGATTGTAGCCGGTGTCGTGCTTGCGGGAATGGGCCTGCTGCTGATCGGCGTTCTCTCTCGCCGCCTGACCCGGCCTCTACAGGTTCTGGCTCGCGTGGCCGGCAACTTCGGTGGCGGAAATGTAGCAGTGCGGGCGCCGGTTTCCGTTTCCGACAGCCGGGAGGTCGCCGAGTTGTCCTTGGCCTTCAACGACATGGCGGAGAGCGTGGTCA
Source organism: uncultured Rhodocyclaceae bacterium (assembly GCA_964536245.1). Classification (GTDB taxonomy): domain Bacteria; phylum Pseudomonadota; class Gammaproteobacteria; order Burkholderiales; family Rhodocyclaceae; genus CAZHVZ01. Next base: position 20,345 of record CAZHVZ010000046.1, on the reverse strand, counting down.
AGGTCCAGCGCGTTCTCGAAGATCGGGTCCAGGAGCGGACCTTGGAACTGGCTCGGGAGCGGGATGCGGCACAGGGCTATCTGGACATTGCCGGGGTGATGCTGATGGCTCTCGATCGCCAAGGGCGAATTGCCATGATTAACCGAAAGGGCCAGGAGATACTCGGGAAGCCGGAAAACATGCTGGTCGGCATGGACTGGTTCGCCAATTTTGTGCCCGCCGACGAACAGGAGGAAATCCGTCACGTCTTCGATGCGTTGATGGCCGGTCGGACAGCCGCGCGGGGGCGTTTTGAGAACAGGATCATCACGGCTGCCGGGCAGATTCTGGATATGGCCTGGAGCAATGTCGTGCTGCGTGACGGGGAAGGACGGGCGGTGGGAACCTTGTCCTCCGCCGAGGATGTAACGGAGCGCAAACGTGCCGAAATCGCGTTGCAGAACAGCCGTGAGCACTACCGTTCGATTGCGGATAATGGCCAGGCGCTGATCTGGATGTCGGGTCTGGACAAGGGCTGTTACTACTTCAACCAGCCCTGGTTGAGGTTCACCGGGCGAAGCCTCGAACAGGAGCAGGGTAACGGTTGGACAACCGGAATTCATCCGGAGGATTTTGAACGTTGCCTGTATATCCATGTTTCGGCGTTTGATCGCCACGAGAAGTTCAGCATGACTTACCGCTTGCGCCGCCACGATGGCGCGTATCGCTGGATCATCGACGAGGGAGTTCCCCGTTTCGACGAACAGGGCGGGTTTCTCGGCTATGTCGGGCATTGCCTGGATATTACCGAACGGAAGCAGGCGGACGACGAGTTGTTGCGGCATCGGGATCATCTGGAAAAACTGGTGGAAATGCGTACCGCCGAACTGGTTCTGGCCAAGGATGTGGCCGAAGCGGCCAGCCGCGCCAAGAGCACCTTCCTGGCCAACATGAGCCACGAATTGCGGACGCCAATGAATGCCGTGATCGGTTTCAGCCATATGTTGGCGCGTAACAACAGCGATCCCGATCAACGGGAAAAGCTGAACAAGATCAGCAACGCAGCCAACCACCTGCTACAGCTTCTCAACAATATTCTCGATCTCTCCAAAATAGACTCCGAGCGGCTCAGTCTTGAACAGCTTCCGTTCAAGGTAGGCGGTATCGTCGCCAATGTGATCAGCCTCTTGAGCGACAAGGTTTCGGCCAAGGGCTTGCATCTTTACCAGGAGGTGGCCCCGCGCCTGGATACGATGGAATTGCTCGGCGACCCTCTCCGTTTGCAGCAGGTGTTGCTCAATCTGGTGGGCAATGCAGTCAAGTTCACC
>CAZHVZ010000046.1:12945-19028 GCA_964536245.1 uncultured Rhodocyclaceae bacterium | reverse complement strand
CGGAATGCGGGCGGTGATCAAGGAGGAAACAGAGACAGCCGTCGTCATTCAGTTTGCCGTACAGGATGCCGGAGTCGGTATTCCGGAACAGGCACTGAAACGCATTTTTGACCCCTTTGAGCAGGCCGATGGCTCCACAACCCGGCAATATGGCGGGACCGGTCTCGGGCTGGCCATCTGCAAACGTCTGGTCGGTTTGATGGGGGGCGAGATCAAAGTCGCCAGCGTGGTCGGTGAGGGCAGCACCTTTTCCTTCTCGCTCCGCTTCAACAAGGCTGGTTCGGTGGCAAGCCCGGATGCGCCCCTGGCGACGTACTCGGGAGAGCAGGCGGAAGAACTGTTACGGACACAATGCCGAAATCGCCGCATCCTGCTGGCCGAAGATGATTGGGTCAATCAGGAGTTGGCCAGGGAGCTGCTGAACCTCGCCGGCTTGCCGATGGATGTTGCCGCAGATGGTCTCGAGGCGGTTCGTATGGCCGGGGAGGCGGCCTATGACCTGATCCTGATGGATATGCAGATGCCGAATCTGGATGGACTTGGCGCTACCCGGCGCATCCGGCAAATTCCAGGCTATGAAGTCGTCCCCATATTGGCCATGACCGCCAATGCCTTTGAAGAAAACCGGCAGGATTGTCTGGAGGCCGGGATGGACGACTTCATTGCCAAACCTGTCGACCCCAATGCTCTCTACACAATGCTGCTTCGCTGGCTGGCAAAAAAATAGAGAAAATGTCCTTGACCTGATGTGTCGATATAACTAACATTGTCGACATGAAATCCAATTACCGCCGCAGCCTTCCTGATGAATGGAAACCGATGTCCCGGGTTTTTTCCGCCTTGGGTGACGAGCATCGGCAACGCATCCTGCTCCTCTTCGACAAGGGGGAGCGCCTCAATGTGGGGCAGGTTGCCGAGGTGTCCACGCTCACGCGGTCAACGGTTTCCCATCACCTCAAGATTTTGCGCGAGGCCGAGGTGCTGTCATCAGAGAAAATCGGCAAAGAGGTCTGGTTCTGGATCAACCGGCCATTTATCGAGGAAACCCTGGGTAATGTATTGGACTACGTGCGGGAAAACGCCTGATTTTTCCGCCAAATATATCGATATACTTGGTTATTTGGTTACGTTAATTGCATGTTTGCTTTATAGTGTGCTGCTTCGGGAGAGAACCCAATATGAAATTACTGGCAAGAACGATTCTCAAAATGCTGGCCCGCCTGCTGTTCCGGATTGAAATGCGGGGCGGGCAGGAGGGGCTGGATGCCCGGCGTCTGCTCATCGTCGCCAACCACGAGTCCTTTCTGGATGGACTGCTGCTGGGCTTGTTCCTGCCCGTCGATCCGGTTTTCGTGGTTCATACCGGCATTGCCAACGACTGGTTTTTCCGCCTCCTGCTCTCCCAGGTGGAGTATCTGGCCGTCGATCCGACCAGCCCCATGGCCATGAAAAAGGTGATCCGCCTGATCGAATCGGGCAGGCCGGTGGTGATTTTTCCGGAGGGGCGCATTACCGTTACCGGCAGCCTGATGAAGGTCTATGACGGCCCCGCCTTCGTTGCCGCCAAGACCGGGGCGACCATTGTTCCGGTCCGTCTGGATGGCGCCTCGCGCAGCTATTTTTCTAGGGTTTCCGGCAAGTACCCCAAGCAGCTCTTCCCGCAGATTCGCCTGACCATTCTGCCGGCCACCCATATTCCCATGCCCGAGGCGCCAACCGCCAAACTGCGGCGGCGCAAGGCCGGCGAGGCCATGCGCCGCCTGATGCAGGAAATGGTTTTCGCCTCCCGTCCCGAGCAGACGCTGTATTCCGCGCTCTGCGACGCCGCCGAAATTTTCGGTCGGCAGCGCCGGGTGCTGGAAGACATGAAGCAGATCGAGTACTCCTACAACGACCTACTCAAAATGGCCCTGATGCTGACCCGCATGGTCGAGCGGCTGACCCGGCCGCAGGAGCGGGTCGGCCTGCTGCTGCCCAACCTGGCGCCGACCGTGGCCCTGCTCATCGGTCTCTCGGCCCGCCAGCGGGTGCCGGCCATGCTCAACTATACGGCCGGGGTGGAGGCCATGCAGGCCGCCTGTGAAGCGGCGGAAATCGGCACCATCGTCACGTCCCGGGCGTTTGTCGAGCAAGCCAAGCTGGCGGACAAGCTGGACCGGCTCGACGGAGTTCGCCTGGTTTACCTGGAAGACCTCAAGGAACAGATCGCTCTGGCCGACAAGCTGTGGCTGCTGGCCTATGCCCTCCCTTTTCCCCGTTCCTTTGAGCTGCCCGCTTCGCCGGAAGATGCGGCGGTGGTCCTGTTCACCTCCGGCTCGGAAGGCAAACCGAAGGGCGTGGTGCTGCCGCACCGCGCCCTGCTCGCCAATATTGCCCAGATCCGGGCGGTGATCGATTTCTCGGTGGATGACAAGCTGCTCAACGCCCTGCCCATTTTCCACTCCTTCGGCTTGACCGCCGGGGCGCTGCTGCCGGTGCTGACCGGGGCCAATCTCTTCCTCTATCCAACGCCCCTGCATTACCGGGTGATCCCGGAACTGGCCTACGACCGCAGCTGCACGGTGCTTTTCGGAACGTCGACCTTCCTGGCCAACTATGCCAAGTTTGCCCATCCCTACGATTTCTATCGCCTGCGCTACGTGATCGCCGGTGCCGAGAAGCTCGCCACACCCGTACGCGACTTGTGGTTCGAGAAGTTCGGGATCCGCATCTTCGAGGGCTACGGTGCCACCGAAACCGCGCCGGTGCTGGCGGTCAACACGCCCATGGCCTTTCGCTCCGGTACCGTCGGCCAGTTCCTGCCCGGCATCGAGCATCGCCTGCTGCCGGTTCCGGGAATCGAAGACGGCGGTCTCCTGCATGTGCGTGGTCCCAATCTCATGTCCGGCTACCTCAAGGCCGAGCGCCCCGGTGCATTGCAGCCGCCGGTATCGGAGCTGGGAGAAGGCTGGTACGAAACCGGGGATATCGTGGAACTGGACGACGAAGGTTTTGTGAAAATTGTTGGCCGGGTCAAGCGTTTTGCCAAGATTGCCGGCGAAATGGTCAGCCTGGAGGTGGTCGAGAAGCTGGCGGTTGCCGCAGCGCCGGGCCACAGTCATGCCGCCTCCAGCCAGCCGGATGCGGCCAAGGGTGAGGCGCTGGTTTTGTTCACCACCGACACGGCCTTGAGTCGCGAAGCCCTGGCCGCAAAGGCAAGGGAGCTCGGGCTCCCGGAGCTGGCTGTGCCGCGCAAGATCGAGCGGGTTGTGGCCTTACCGCTGCTGGGTACCGGTAAAACAGACTACGTCACGCTCAAACGCCTGGCCGAGACGGTGTGAGAAAGCCGGCATGAATCGTCGTCGATTTCTCGCCGGGTCCGGTGCGGCAGCGGCCCTGTCCATGGCCGGCTGGTCGGTCGCCAGGCCGGTCGTCATCAATCCTTGCCGGGCGGCGATTCCGGCCGCGCTGCTCGACAGCCCCTGGCTGCAACAGGCTTGGGCCGGCATCGACCCCAGCCTGGTCTGGGACTGCCATGTCCATCTCGCCGGGCTGGGCGATGGCGGCAGCGGCATCGAGGTCGGGCCGCAGCTTTCCTCGCTTCTGCACCCGGTGCATTACGCCCAGCGCCTGTTCTACATGAATGCCGGCTGCGCCCATGATGCGCCGGGCAAGGTGGATACCGCCTATGTCGCCCGCTTGCTCAATCTGTGTGACGCCATGCCGGAAGGCTTCAAGGTCCTGCTCTTCGCCTTCGAACGTTTCCATGACGCCCGTGGCGATGCCCATCCGGAGCACTCCGCCTTCTACGTGCCCAATGCCTGGGCCGCCAGGCTGGCGCACGATTTTCCCGCCCGCTTTGAATGGGCAGCCTCTCTCCATCCCTACCGTCGCGATGCGGTCGATCATCTGAAAGCGGCCATCGCCAACGGGGGGCGCGCCGTCAAATGGCTGCCGGCAGCCATGGGAATGGACCCGGCGGATGCCCGTTGCCAGGATTTTTACCGCGTTCTGGCGGCCAGCGGCACGCCGCTGATCGTCCATTGCGGCGAGGAAAAAGCGGTCAAGGGCAGCGATACCCAGTCTTTCGGCAATCCCTTGCGCCTGCGGCGGGCGCTCGATGCCGGGGTGAAAGTGGTGGTTGCACACTGCGCCACGCTGGGCAATGATGAAGATGACGATGGCAGCATTCGCCCCAGCTTCGAACTCTTTCTCAAACTGATGCATGAGCCTCGGGCGGAAAATCGTCTCTATGGCGACCTCTCGGCCATAACGCAACGCAACCGCCAGCCGGAATGCCTCCGCACCCTGCTTACTCGGTCAGACTTGCATCACCGCTTGCTGCACGGCTCCGATTACCCCTTGCCCGGCATCCTGCCGCTGACGTCGCCGAAAGCGCTGGCCGAAACCGGGTTGCTGCCGAAGGTGGCAGTGGCCGATCTGGATACGCTGCGTGAGCACAATCCGCTGCTCTTTGATTTTGCCTTGAAGCGCTTGTTATCCTTTGAAGGGCAGCGTTTCCCGCCGACTGTTTTTGAAACGCGGCGGGTTTTCGACAGGAAAATGTCATGAACCCTGGTTTTTCGCCTATTTTTGCCACCGAAGGCTGCAATCGGTTCTTGTTGCCACGGTCCGCTTCCTTGCTGCTCTGCTGATGATGAAGGAGAACTACCATGACCATCCGTTTTCGTCCTAAAACCGGCCTTGTTTATGGCTTGCTGGCGGTGTTTCTGCTTGCGCCTCCGGCCTATGCCCAGAGCGATGCTTCCCGTGCTTCGGTGCGTGCTTCCCAGGGCTTGAGTGTGGCGACCGGAAGTGTGGTGGCCGGAAGCGTTTCCTTGATTGCTGCCGGCTCGGTATTAACCCTCAATGCTGTGGAGAAGTCCGGCGAATCGGTCGTGCTGGTGATCAAAGGAATTGGCACCGGCGTTTCCGAAGCGGCCACGGTGTCGGTCAAAGTTGCCGCAAGCGCGGTGGGGAATGCCTCTCTGGCGGCGGGTTCGGCAATAAAGGTGGTGGCTGAGGCAAGTGGTCATGCCCTCTATCTTTCGGGCAAGCTGATCGCTTTCATCCCCAACGAGCTCGGCAAGAGCCTGGTGCACCATTCCCCGGTCAATCAAGGACGGGGGCAATGAGCCATTTTCTTGCCTTGTCTCGATTCGTGCTAATTTGCCTGGCGCTCGTGTCCGGTCCTCCGGCCCATGCCGGGCAGACTTGCGAGGACAAACCTCTGGCGGTGGAGGAGACGCGCAAGGCTTTTGGCCTGGCGCTGAATGTCCGGCAGGCTCTCGAGCAAAGCACGGCCCAGGTGGTACTGCTTGGGCGAGTCGGGCAGGATTTGTCCAAACATGGCTTGCGCTATTCCCACCTGGCGTTTGTTTGGCGGGATCACCCGGAAGGAAACTGGCTTGGCGTCCATTTGCTGAACGAATGCGGCACGTCCACCTCGACGCTCTACAACCAGGGGTTGGCCAACTTTTTTGCCGATGACTTGTTTGCCTGGGACGCGCTGCTCCTCATTCCTTCTGACGCCGTTCAGGAACGCCTGGTTCAACAGCTGAAAGGGCCGGCAGTCAACTTGCACCATCCGGCCTATAACATGGTGGCCTACCCGTTTTCCGTGCGCTACCAGAATTCAAACCAGTGGGTTCTGGAAGTCTTGGCCCGTGCCCTGGCGGGGTCGGAGCTGGACAAGCGCGAGGCTGCCCAGGCGTGGCTGCTGAACAATGAATATCGTCCCAGCACCTTGCCGATCCCAACGCTCACGCGTCTCGGCGGGCGCATGTTCAAGGCCAGTGTTGCTTTTGATGATCACCCCATGGAGCGACGAATGGCCGGCCAGATCGACACCGTAACCGTGGAATCCGTCGCCAGTTTTCTGGCACGGCGACGTGATTATGCGCCAGTGCTGGGCGGTTTCTTTCTGCTGGCCTGGTGGTTCAAGGAGGCATTGGCCGCCGCCATGCTCAAGCCGGTGGCGTATTTTGCCTGGATCAACCCGCATGTGCTGGCCGGGCTGGCGCTGGGCGGCGTGCTGGCCTGGCTGCTGTGCCACACCCAGCGGCTGGTGCAAAGCCTCTGCGCGCTGCTGTTGCTGGGCCTGG
>CAZHVZ010000046.1:547-12935 GCA_964536245.1 uncultured Rhodocyclaceae bacterium | reverse complement strand
TCGGCACCCAGTTTCTCGGCGCCTTCAACGACAACCTGTTCAAGAACGCCCTGATTGTCCTTCTCACCTTTCAGGCGGCGAGTTGGACCAGCCTCAAGCCGGAGGTGCTGGCCAATCTGGCGGCGGGCGTTTTCATCCTGCCTTTCTTCCTCTTCTCGGCCACTGCCGGGCAACTGGCCGACAAGTACGACAAGGCCACCCTGACCCGGCTGGTCAAGGTGCTGGAGATTTTCATCATGGGGGTGGCCAGCCTGGGGTTCTGGATGCACAGCCTGGCGGTGCTGATGGGGGCGCTCTTCCTGCTCGGCCTGCACTCGACCCTGTTCGGCCCGGTGAAATACGCCATCCTGCCGCAGCATCTGCGTGAAGACGAACTGGTCGGGGGCAATGCCCTGATCGAGGCTGGAACCTTTGTCGCCATCCTCATTGGCACCCTGGCCGGCGGCTTGCTGGCCGGTTCGGTGGCCCATCCGGTATGGATCGCTGTCGGCGGCATGGCGGTGGCGGTGGCCGGCTACCTGACCAGTCGCGGGGTGCCCAGTGCGCCGCCGCCGGCGCCGGAATTGATCGTCAATCCCAACCCGATCAGCGAAACCTGGCGCAACATCGGCTTCGCGCGGCAGAACCGCACGGTTTTCCTCTCCATCCTGGGGATTTCCTGGTTCTGGCTTTACGGAGCGCTCTTCCTCGCCCAGTTTCCGGCCTATGCCAAGAATGTGCTGGGCGGCGGCGAAACGGTGGTGACCCTCTTGCTCGCCACCTTCACCATCGGCATCGGCCTCGGCTCCCTGCTTTGCGAGCGCCTGTCCGGCAAGCGGGTGGAAATCGGCCTGGTGCCTTTCGGTTCCATTGGCCTCACCCTTTTCGGCCTCGATCTGGCCTGGGCTTCGCCGGCCATCCTGCCGGCGGCGGCGCCTCTCGGCGTTGGGGCCTTGCTGGCCGAACCCTGGGCCTGGCATGTGCTGTTCGACCTGGCCATGATCGGCATGTTCGGCGGCTTTTTCATCGTTCCCCTCTATGCCCTGGTGCAGTTGCGCAGCGCACCGGAACAGCGGGCCCGCATCATTGCCGCCAACAATATCGTCAATGCCTTGTTCATGGTGGTCGGGGCGCTGGCGGCTGGCGGACTCCTCGGCCAGGGGTTGTCCATCCCCTGGTTGTTTGCCGTGGCGGCCCTGGGCAATGCGCTGGTGGCGGTCTACATCTACCGTCTGGTGCCCGAGTTTCTGCTCCGCTTCATCGCCTGGCTGCTGGTCCATGCTGCCTATCGGCTGGACAAGGAAGGGCTCGACAACATTCCCGCTGAAGGGCCGGCCGTGCTGGTCTGCAACCATGTCAGCTTTGTCGATGCGGTGGTCATCATGGGCGCTTCGCCGCGTCCCATCCGCTTTGTCATGGATCACCGCATTTTCCGGACGCCGATCCTGTCCTATGTGTTCCGCCATACCCGGGCCATTCCCATCGCTCCGGCCAAGGAGGATCCGGCCATGATGGAGCGGGCCTTTGACTCGGCTGCACAAGCTCTGGCCGATGGCGAACTGGTGGGCATTTTCCCGGAAGGAAAAATTACCGAGAACGGCGAGATCAATCCCTTCCGCCCCGGCGTCACGCGCATTCTCGAAAAAACTCCGGTGCCGGTGCTGCCCCTCGCCCTGCGCGGCCTGTGGGGGAGCTATTTCTCACGGGTGGCGGGGGCGGCCATGAGCCGGCCGTTCCGGCGGGGGCTCTTCTCCCGGATTGCCTTGGTGGCTGGGCCTCCGGTTCCGCCCGACGAGGCAACTCCCGAGCACTTGCAACAGCGGGTCACCGCATTGCGCGGCGATCAACGCTAGTAGTCAATCAAGCAGATTCTGCTATGTTCGGCGCGCCCCGCATCCCCGCTCGCTTTGTCGCTCATCCTCGCCATAGCTACGGCTATGGCTGCGGTTCGCTTCGCGCGATCAGGGTGCGGATGCGCACCTCGGCATCCACGCGAACCTGCTTGACTGACTACTAGGAGGCAAAGATGGAATTTCTTGGGCTGATCCCTCTTCTGATTTTCTTCTACTGGTTCTTTACGGCCAGCCGTCCATCCTCTCAGGAAAAACGCTTGCAGACCCTGGAAAGCCAGGTGCAGTGGCTGCACGAGGAAAGCCAGCGGCTGCGGGCCGCACTTGCCAGTCGGGAGATGGCCGGGCCACCGGCAGCGCCTTCGCCCGGTGCGGCACCGGTCGAGCGAAAACTGTCGCCAGCGGGAATGCCGCCCATTCCGCCATCGGCGGCTGGGCAACCAGCCCCCTTCGTGGACGAAACGCCGACCCAGCCCGGCTACGATCTGCCGAAAATGCCGTCGCCGTCGCCGGCTGCCGCACCTGAGCCCAGTCTCTGGCAGCGGCTGATTTCCGGCAACATCCTGGCCAAGATCGGCGTTGTTCTGCTCTTCTTCGGAGTGGCTTCGGCCCTGCGCCTGGCGGTCGACTATGGCTTCCTGCCGGTGCAGCTGCGCCTGTTGATCGGAGCGGTTGCCGGGTTGGGCATGATCGGCTTCGGCTGGGTCAAGGTGCGTCGGGGAGAGCACCAGACTTTCGGCATTGCCATCCAGGGGGGCGGTTTTGCCATCCTCTATCTGGTGGTTTACTTCATGTTGGCCCGCTATACCCTGCTCGGGCCGACCCCCGCCTTTGGCTTGTTCGCCCTGCTCGGGCTGGCCTGCGTCGTGCTGGCGGCGATGCAGGAGGGCGTGGTCCTCGCCGTGTTCGGTCTGGCCGGCGCCTTTGCTGCGCCGGTGCTGGCTTCCCGTGGCGGCGGCGATCCCCTGGCCTTGCTGTCCTATTTCACCTTGCTCAACACCTTTATCGTCGGCGTTTCCTGGTTCCGCAACTGGCGCATTCTCAATGTCACCGGGTTTTTGTTCACCCTCGGGCTGTGCATGGGCTGGGCCATGAGCCACTACCACGCCGGCCATCACGACGTGGTGCAGGGCTTTCTGCTCTTTTTCTGGGCGCTCTATTCGGCGACGCCGGTGCTCATGGCGCTCTTCCGGGCGCCGGGCTGGGCCGGCTGGGTCGATGGCATGCTGGCCTTCGGTACGCCCCTCGCCGGCTTCGCCCTGCAAGCCTGGCTGGTGGCCGACCGTTACGAACTGGCCTGGTATGCGCTGGGCGCGGCCCTCTGGTATGGCGTCCTGTGGAGTCCGCTGTTCCGGCGGGGCGATCCCGCCTCCCTGGTGCTCGAACGTTGCCAGCTCGGCCTGGCCATTGCTTTTGCCACCCTCGCTGTGCCGCTGGCCTTCGGTGTGCAGGTGACGGCGGCCTTCTGGGCGCTGGAAGGCGTGGCCGTGGTCTGGTTCGGCGTCAGCCAGGAGCGGCGGCTTGCCCAGTTCACCGGCAGCCTGTTGCAGGCGGCGGCGGGGGCGTATTTCCTGGCCGGTGTCCAGGAAATGACTGTCCTGCATCCGGTATTCAATGACCTCTTCCTCGGCAGCCTGCTGTTTTCGGCTGCCGGTTTTGCCTGCGCCCGACTCTTCAGCCGGGTGTCCGGCGGCGGGGCGCTCCTCGCCCTGTTCTGGTCTCTCGGCTGGTGGCTGGGAGCGGGCTTGCACGAGATCGAGCATTTTGCGCCAAGGGTATTCCGGGCCGAACTGATCCTCCTTTTCCTGACCCTGACCCTGCTCGGCCTGGACCGCTACGCCCGTTCCCGCGACTGGGAGGCTGCCCGACAGGCGGCAGTGTTGCCGGCTATCGGGCTGAGTCTGGCTGTTCTTTGGGCCAATTTCACCCACCCCGGAGCAACCGGCGGCCTGCCTTACCTGCCCCTGCTCAATGCCTTCGACATGGTGCTGATCGGCAGCATGATGGTCACTGCCGGCTGGCTAAGAGGTCGCGACGGGCCTGACGCGGAACCGGGCAGTTCTTCCCTGCGCTGGATCGGAGCCCTGGCCTTTGTCTGTCTGAGCGGACTGGCAGCGCGCATGGCCCACCACTGGGGCGGAGTCGCCTTTACCGGCTACGCCCTGTGGCATTCCACCCTGTTGCAGGCCATGCTTACCCTGCTATGGACGTTGCTGGCCATTGCCGCCATGATCCGCGCTACCCGCATCGGCGCCCGGCGGCTGTGGCAGGGAGGTTTTGCCTTGTTGGCAGTCGTCGGCGGCAAGCTGATGTGGGTGGATCTGGCCAATGCCGGCACGGTGATGTGGACCGGTTCGCTGATCGGTGTGGCATTGCTGGTGCTGGCAGCGGGCTATTTTGCTCCGGCACCGCCGGAGGATGGGGCGGTGAACGGGAGCGCACCGTGAACACAGGGTGCCCATAAACAGAGGGACGATGAGATGCAGATAGTTCTGAAAGTGTTTGTCGTGCTGTTGGGTTTGGGGTTGCTCGGCGGAGGCGGGTTGTGCACCATGATCGGCTTCAGCGATCCAGGCTGGATGGGGGTCATGATGGCCATCGGGCTACCCATGCTGGCTTTGGGAATTCTCTTGTTGTGGCTGGTATTCCGGAAAAAGAAACCGACCGCGCCGCCGCCTCCGCCACCGCCTCCGGTCGGTCGTCAGCAGTGATTCCGGGCTTCGATCCGGTGGTGGTGCATGAGCTCCTTGAAATGCTGGCCTTGCTGGCGGGTGCCGCCTGTTACCGGCATTTGCGCCGCTCCGCCGGTGCCGGCAGCATTCTCGACGGGCGCGAATTCGCCGTCACGGCGGGCTGTGTCTTCGGCGCAGCCTTGGGCAACAAACTGGTCTTCTGGGCGGAATTTCCCCACCTTCTGCCTCTTTACTGGGATAAGCCGTCGGTCCTGTTTGCCGGGCAATCCATGGTTGGCGGCCTGTTGGGAGGGTTGGCCGGGGTGGAAATCGCCAAGAAGATTTCCGGTATCACCCGCAGCACCGGCGATGCCTTTGTTTTTCCGGTGCTGCTCGGGTTGATCATCGGCCGCATGGGCTGCTTCCTGGCCGGGCTGGCCGATGGCACGCACGGCAATCCCACCGGTCTGCCCTGGGGGGTGGATTTTGGTGACGGCATTCCCCGACACCCGACGCAGCTTTACGAAATAGCGTTTGCCATCCTGATGTGGGGAGGGCTGGCTTTCCTGCGCCGAGGGTTTTCCTCGGAACCCGGTTTGCTCTTCAAGACCCTTCTGGTGGCTTACCTGGTTTGGCGTTTGGCGGTGGATGGCATCAAGCCGGTGCCCTTTTCCTACTTTGTGGGGCTATCGGGGATTCAGGTAGTGTGTTTGCTCGCCTTGGCAATCTATGGTCCTTCGTTCCTGCTGCAATACCGCCGATGGCGCCATGGTCAAGACTGGCACGGGAGGCCAATGTGCCTGTTCCGGGAAAAGTGATCGTTCTCCTGCCTGCCCTCACGCGGGCTGTCAGCTGGGGGGCATTGGGCCGTTTGCCCGGCTGCCCTGCCCGGTGAATAAAGAGGAAATTCCATGACCCGCAAAAACCGCCCCTGGCTTTTTTATGACACCACGGCCTCCGTGTGCACGACCTGTTTGCGTCAGGTGGAGGCCAAGGTCGTGATCAAGGACAATGCGGTCTTTCTCGACAAGTGGTGCCCGGCCCACGGCAGTGAGCGGGTGCTGGTGGCCGATGATGCCGGGTATTACCGCCTGTGTCGGGAGGTGTACGTCAAGGCGCCGGAAATGCCGGAACGCTTCAATACCGAAATGCGGCATGGCTGCCCCTACGATTGCGGCCTGTGCCCGGATCACATGCAGCACTCCTGCCTTTCCGTGGTGGAGATCACCGAGCATTGCAATCTGCGTTGCCCGGTGTGCTACGCAGAGTCCGGCCCGGAGCGGCAGACTCACCGCAGTCTGGCCGAGGTGGAGGCGATGTTCGATGCCATTGTCGCCAACGAAGGAGAGCCGGATGTGGTGCAGATTTCCGGTGGCGAGCCGACCCTGCATCCGGATTTCTTCGCCCTTCTCGACGCCGCCAAGGCCCGGCCCATCCGCCATCTGATGATCAATACCAACGGCCTGCGCCTGGCTCGTGAGCCGGAGTTCGTCGCCCGCCTGGCAGCCTACAAACCGGGGATCGAAATCTATCTCCAGTTTGATTCCCTGCGGGACGACGTGCTGCAACAATTGCGAGGGGCCGATCTGGCCCGTATCCACGACCAGGCCCTGGCCAACCTGGAGGCACATGGCATTTCAACCACCCTTGTGATGACGGTCAAGCGGGGCATCAACGACGACCAGATCGGCGAGGTGATTCGCCATGGGCTGGGCTATCGCTGTGTGCGGGGCGTGACCTTGCAGCCGGTCTCCGATGCCGGTCGCAACGAGGGATTTGATCCGTCCCGCCATCGTCTGACAGTGAGCGAGGTGCGGCGCCGGGTGGCGGAGCAGTCGGACCTGTTCACCCTGGATGACATCGTTCCCGTGCCCTGCAACCCGGATACCCTGGCCATGGGGTATGCCGTCAAGCTGGGCGGCGAAGTCATGCCACTGACCCGCCACCTGGGGCCGGAAGCCCTATTGGCCGGGCCCCGCAACACCATTGTTTTTGAGCGCGACCCCGCCATGAAAGAGGCCGTATTCAAGCTCTTCTCCACCAACCATTCGCCGGAATCACAGGCCAATTGCCTCTCGGCCCTGCTCTGCTGCCTGCCGACCATCGCGGCGCCTGATCTGGGGTACGAAAACGTTTTCCGGGTGCTGATTGTGCAGTTCATGGATGCCTCCAATCTCGACCTGCGGGCCTTGAAGAAATCCTGCGTGCACTTTGCCCTGCCGGACGGACGGCTGATCCCCTTTGAGTCCTACAACCTGTTCTATCGCGGAGAGCGTTTGGGGAAGACCGCAGCGATTCAGGCGGAAATTGCCGAGGGAGCGAAGCGCAGGCAGTGAAATTCCATGATTTTTGATAGAAATCGAAAGGAAGTCTGGTGGTTTAGGGCTAATATCCGCCTTTCGCTATTCAAATTGCTGTGGTCTCGTCTTTCCAAGGGAGGTATGAACGCCGTGTTGAAGGTATTGGGGTTTTTTCTTGGCCTCGGCTGTTTTATCTTTGGTGGTGTCGGAACCGTGGTCGGGCTGAGTGACGAGCCGGGAATGGGGATTGTGCTGATCTTCGCCGTGCCCATCGCCGTTTTTGGTGTATTTCTACTATGGCTGTCAGTGCGTCGAGGCAAGGTGCCTGCGGAACCGCCGCCTTTGCCCTCTGCGGGTTCGGTCAATGGCGCACCTAGGCATTCCGGGAACTGAGGTGTGTTGATTGATTCGACGGCTTTGGTGAGGGGCATGGGTTTTTCCAACCGCTCAAGCTGGCGGGCGAGGCCATGCCCCTGGCCCGCCATCTGGGGCCGGAAGCCCTGCTTGCCGGGCCGCGCAATACCATTGTTTTCGAGCGCGATCCGGCCATGAAAGACGCCGTCTTCAACCTCTTCTCAACCAAGCATTCCCCGGAGTCCCGGGCCAGCTGCCTGCCGGCGGTTGCGGCGCCGGATCTTGGCTACGAAAATGTATTCCGGGTGCTCATCGTCCAGTTCATGGATGCGGCCAACCTTGATCTGCGCGCCCTGAAATAATCCTGCGTTCACTTTGCCCTGCCCGATGGCCGGCTGGTGCCCTTTGAGGCCTACAACCTCTTCTATCGAGGTGAGCGGTCGGTGAGAACGGCGGCCATTCAAGGGGAAATCGTGGCCGCAAGCGAACTGCGGCAGGCGATTTAGGGGGGCGCCTGGTCCGGTCTCTCAGCGCCCCATCCACTTGAGAAGGGTCGAAAAGAAGACTTCCGGGTTGACCGGTTTGCTGACGAAGTCGTTCATGCCGGCAGCCAGGCATTTTTCCCGGTCGTCGGCGAAGGCATTTGCCGTCATGGCCAGGATGGGGATTTCCTTGCCATTGGCCAGCTCCCTTATCCGACGGGTTGCTTCGAGGCCGTCCATGACCGGCATCTGCATGTCCATGAGTATGAGGTCGTAGTTGCCGGTTGACACCATTTGCACTGCCTGCCGGCCATCGCTCGCCTGGTCGACCTGAAATCCGGTGTCAACAAGCATCAGCAGGGCAACCTCCCGGTTGATCAGGTCATCCTCCACGAGCAGCAGTTTTGCTCCGCCATGAAGCCGCCGCAACAGACCCTCGGCGTCGCGAACCGAATCCACTTTTTGTTCGGCGGACAGCGCTTCGCTGCCCACTTCCAGGGTGGCCGTAAACCAGAAGGTGCTTCCTTCTCCCGGTTTGCTTTCGACCCCGACCTCGCCGCCCATCAGCGTGGCCAGGCGCTTGGTAATGGTCAGCCCCAGCCCGGTGCCGCCAAATTTCCGGGTGGTGGAAATGTCGGCCTGTTCAAAGGGCTGAAACAAGCGGGCCAATTCTGCTTCGCTGATGCCGATTCCGGTGTCCTCAACCTCGAAGCGTAAATGTACGGTGTTTTCACTTCTGTTCATGACCCGGCTGCGCAGGGTGATGCCGCCCCGTTCGGTGAATTTGACCGCATTCCCCGCGAAATTGAGCATTGCCTGACGAAGGCGGCTGGAATCGCCCAGCAGCCAGGTCGGAGCATCCTGGTAGTCGATCGTGACCGCCAGGCCCTTGACGTGCGCCGTATGGGCAACCAGTGAATGCACCTGGTCGAGAACCGAGCTGATGGGGAAATTTTCCTTTTCCAGTTCGAGTTTTCCGGCTTCAATTTTTGCCAGGTCGAGGATGTCGTTGATCACCCTGAGCAGGTGTTTGCCGGCCCCGGAAACCTTGTCCAGCTGGTCCTGCTGCGTCGGTCTGGTCTCGGCTTTCCGGAGCAGGTGGGTGAGGCCGAGAATCGCGTTCATCGGAGTGCGGATTTCATGGCTCATGTTGGCCAGGAAACTGCTCTTGGCCCGGTTTGCCGCTTCGGCGGAATCCTTGGCCAGGGACAGGGCTTCGGTTCGTTCGGCGACCTGCTCTTCCAGGTGCAGCCGGTAGTTTTCCAACTCCTTTTCGGCCTGTATGCGTGCCGAGATGTCGGCAAAGGTGACCACGGCGCCGCTCAGTTCTCCATTTTCGAAGCGCGGGCGGGACCAGTACTCGACGGGGAGGGGGCTGCCGTCGGCACGCAAAAAGAATTCGTTGTCGACATGTACGCCGCAGGGGGTTCCCTCCATGGCAGCAATCATTCCGGGCTGCCTTTCTGCTTCGCTCGGGTCTAGCGTCGTGCGTATCAGGCTGCCCACGTCTCTGCCCAGGAGTTCATTTTCCTGGTTGAGGCCGAGCAGGGAGATGGCTGCCGGGTTGGCGAAGGAGCAGACCCCTTTCCGGTCAATGCCGAAGATCCCCGCTCCGGCGGAAGTGAGCAGCGAATGAAACTGGTCGTAGGCTGCCGCACGGGCTCGCCAGGCGCGGAATACCGCTGCTGCGCCCAAGGAGGTCAGCAAGGCAAAAATGCTTGCCAGGCTCATCAGCTTGGCGACTTCGCGCCACCAGTCAGCAAAAATATCTTCCGTCGCCAGCCCGACCAGGGTGATCAGCGGCTGGCCCGGAACCTGCCCATAGGTAAAGGTGCGCCGGATGTTGTCCGCGCCGGCAAAAGCTTCATAGGTTCCCCCTTGCGGCTGGGCGGTGATCCGGCTGCGAAACTGCTCGGAGACCTTGGTCTGGCCAACAAAACCGGCATGGGGGACTCTGGCCAGCAGATCGAAGTCGCGACTGGCATCTCCTCGCAGCACCACGGTGCCTTTGGCGCCGACCTCCAGTTTCCGGAATTTTCCTTCAAACCAGTCCAGTGCTACGGGAGCGAATACCGTACCGGCAAAACCTCCCTCGGCATTGCCAAGGGGGCGTGAAAAAATCAGCACCGGCTTGCCGCTGATCCGTCCGACTACCGGTTTTGATATCAACAACCCCGATTGCGTGGCATTTTTCAAGTCCGAGAAATAGTCGCGGTCGGCGATGGAAACGCCGCTTGGCAGGGGGGTGTCGGAGCCAAGAACTACATCGCCCGAAGCATCGGCGATGCGCAGGGCATCGAGCATCGGCAGGCGTGCTTTCTGGCGATAGAGGAAAGCATTCATCGATACCTTATCAAGGCTGCCCAACGCGAGCTGGCGGGAATGCTCGTCGATCACCGCGAGCAAGCACTGGTCGAGTCGGTCGATATCATCCGAAATACTTTGGGAGACCAGGCGATTGGTATTGCGCGAATTGATCTCGGCGCGTTCCCGGTAGAGCTCATGGCTGGCTTGCAGGGAAACGGCGACCAAGGCGAGGACAAGCAGGTTGGCCAGAATGACGATGAGTGCCAGACGCCGAACCGGCGCTGCGCCAAAGGCTTTCAACAGGCGAAGCCGGAGGGGGCCGGCCGGGCGCTGCGGAAAGGCTTGGGGCAGGGGTTGGTCACTCATCCGTGTTTGGTGTCGGGGAAAAACATTCAGAATCGGTATCTGCCTGAATTCTCCACGAAAATGGAGGGGGGTGAAAATGTTTTCCCCGGTTTTTGTCTTTGGCGTTGAAAATTTGTCGGGCGTCGGGGTGTGCGGCTCATTTTCTTCTCACCTTGGCAGTTAGCTGTGCGGTAGTGTCTGGGGCGGGCTGGTTGCTGAAAACCTGGTTTGGCGGCTCTGCCGGTAAAATTCAAGGCTCCCGTTTTTTACGCTCTTCTTTTTTCATGACTTCCACTACTCAAATTCCCGCCGATCAACTCGCTGCGCTGGTCAACCCAGAAACCCAGCGGCTCGCAGCGCGCATGGCGCAGGATGTGTTTGCCGGAGTTTTCCGGCAGGCGCTGTCAGCCGAAGCGACGGACCAGGAAGCCTTGCTGGCCGAGGTCGGGGGGCACTGCTTCAACTGGTGCCAGGCCGGGGGAGGCGACGCCGGACGGGCGCTGCGTCTGGCCCTGCTGATCAGCGGGCTGGACCAGTGGGGGCTGGCCTACTGCCAGGCCTTTCGCCTGGATGCGATCCCGGCGCTGACGGCCTTGATCGGCAGTTTGCGCACCCGGCTGGATGAAAAAGGAGATACCCTTTTCCAGCACTATTTTTCCCGTATCGACGCGATCGAATCCGATGCCATCGATTTCAAGATCGAATTGCGCCGGTCCATTCATCTGGCGCTGTGGCACGCCATGGCGGCCTGTGAAACGGCTGAGCAGGTGGCGGGGATTGTTCAGCCCCTGGGCAGTCTGATGCTGGTGCTGCACCAGCGTATGCCGGAACTGGGCTGGCGTCTGCTGGCCGATGCCCTGGCCAATATCCAGATTGCCCTGCTCTCCGGCAGCGCCACAACTTCCGAGCTGGCCCAGGACGGTACTCGGCAGCTTTTTGCCTCACTCCGTCATGCCTTGCCCGACGAGCGTTACCAGGCCATCCTGGCCCATTCCGGCCAGGCCGTGGTGGCCTGGCAGCAGGCTTCACGGCGCCATTGATCGTTACCGGCCAAGGTAGAATCACCCCATGAACTGGCAAGCCACCAAGGAACGTCTCGATCTTTACGAAAAACTGATGCGGCTGGACAAGCCCATCGGTATTCTCCTGCTGCTCTGGCCGACTTTCTGGGGATTGTGGCTTGCCGCCTGGGGCAAACCTCACTGGACCGTGCTGCTGGTGTTCTCCCTGGGCACCGTGCTCATGCGTTCGGCCGGTTGTGTCATCAACGATTATGCCGACCGGGATTTTGACCGGCATGTCGAACGGACGAAGGAACGTCCGCTTACGGCAGGGCGGGTGAGCGGCAAAGAGGCGCTCGTTCTCTTTGCCGCCCTTTCCCTGTGTGCCTTTGCTCTGGTGCTGGCGCTGGGCAACACGCTGGTCATCTGGATGTCGGTGCCGGCGCTGTTTCTTGCTGCCAGTTACCCCTTCACCAAGCGCTTTCTGGCCATCCCCCAGGCTTACCTCGGCATCGCCTTCGGTTTTGGTATTCCCATGGCCTATGCAGCCACGCTCAATGAAGTGCCGGCAGAAGCCTGGTGGCTGCTGCTGGCCAATGTTTTCTGGGCGGTGGCCTACGACACCGAATATGCCATGGTGGACCGCGAGGATGATCTGAAAATCGGCATTCGCACTTCGGCCATCACCTTTGGCCGTTTTGATGTGCCGGCGGTGATGGGCTGTTATGGCGCAACCCTCGGCCTGATTGGCTGGATCGGCCACGGCCTGGGCCTGGGCTGGG
The DNA here is from genome assembly GCA_964536245.1 of uncultured Rhodocyclaceae bacterium. Lineage (GTDB taxonomy): Bacteria > Pseudomonadota > Gammaproteobacteria > Burkholderiales > Rhodocyclaceae > CAZHVZ01. The sequence goes on along the minus strand of CAZHVZ010000046.1, from coordinate 863 downwards.
CCTTCTATGCCGGGCTGGTCGTGGCGGCGGCGATCATGACCTGGCATTACACCCTGATTCGCGGGCGTGACCGCAGGCTGTGCTTCAAGGCCTTTCTTAACAACAACTATGTCGGGTTGGCCATTTTTGCCGGCATCGCGGTGGAGTTTCTGGTCCGATGAAATACCATGATCTGCGCGACTTCCTGTCGCAACTGGAAAAAACCGGCGAATTGAAGCGGGTGGCGGTGGAGGTCGATCCCCATCTGGAAATGACTGAAATCTGCGACCGGGTGCTGCGCGCTGGCGGTCCGGCTCTTCTGTTTGAAAATCCCAAA
>CAZHVZ010000046.1:0-537 GCA_964536245.1 uncultured Rhodocyclaceae bacterium | reverse complement strand
GCGAGGAATCGGTGAAGGCGCTGCGCGAAGTTGGCAAACTGCTCGCCTACCTCAAGGAGCCGGAGCCGCCCAAGGGGCTGAAGGACGCCTGGGACAAGCTGCCGGTGCTCAAGCAGGTGCTCAACATGGCGCCCAGGGTGGTGTCTTCGGCCCCCTGCCAGGAAGTGGTGTGGGAAGGCAAGGATGTGGACCTGGCCAGGCTGCCCATCCAGCATTGCTGGCCCGGCGACGTGGCGCCGCTCATCACCTGGGGTCTGGTGGTGACCCGTGGCCCCAACAAGAGCCGGCAGAATCTCGGCATCTACCGCCAGCAGGTGCTCGGGCCGAACAAGGTGATCATGCGCTGGCTGGCCCATCGCGGCGGGGCACTCGATTTTCGCGACCATCAACTGGCCAATCCGGGGCAGCCGTTCCCGGTCGCCGTCGTGCTCGGCTGCGACCCGGCGACCATCCTCGGCGCCGTGACGCCGGTGCCCGATTCACTCTCCGAATACCAGTTCGCCGGCCTATTGCGCGGCGGCAAGACCGAACTGACGC
>CAZHVZ010000045.1:18573-24734 GCA_964536245.1 uncultured Rhodocyclaceae bacterium | reverse complement strand
ATTGTAAACGCATATTTTTAGGGTTCACGACAATGGCATTCGTGCGATTGCCCTGAATTACGGGCCGGCGTCAGGCTGTGCCGCTCATAAAAACGTTAAAATACCGGGCTCAATCTTTAATGGTCATCCCGCTCTTCATGAATGGCACGTTAAGGAAGCTGCTGGTCCACGTTTGCTGCAAGTTTGGCGAACCCGACAAGCGCTTGCACATGGTCTGGAGCTTCTGGCTGACCCTTGCGGCGCGATTGCTGTGGCCGATGCCCTGGGCCATTGCCGTGGTTGTTCTCCTCGGTCTCGCCAAGGAGTGCTGGGATGCCCGATTTGGCAGCGGCTTCTGTTGGTACGATCTGGTCAGCAACCTTGCAGGAATTTGTGTCGCACTTTTGATAACGGTCCTTTTGCCGGACGGCCTCTACGAACAATGAACATCATCATCAACGCCACCCCGCTGCTTGCTCCCCTGACCGGTATTGGCCAGTACATCCGCCACCTGTTCACGGCCATGCAGGAGATTCCCGATGCCCATGTCCGTTCCTATTACGGATTGAGTTGCGAAGACGGCATCCGCTTGCCTTCTCCCCAGGCCGCCCGCAATGTGCAGCGTGCCTATGGCCTGGTCAAGCGCCTGGCCCTGCGTCCCCGGGTTCTGCGCAAGGCGGCGGAAAGCCTCTGCTTTCGCTATCACGCGGGCCGGGGTGGAGAGGCGATTTACCACGAGCCAAATTTCGTCCCGCTGCCTTATCGGGGGCCTCTTGTCCTCTCGGTGCATGACCTGTCCTGCTTTGATCATCCGGAAACACACCCGGTCGAGCGCGTGCGCTGGATCCACGAGCAGCTTCCCCCGGCCATCCTGCGCGCCGATCACATTGTGGTGGACTCGGCGGATACCCAGCGCGGGGTGATGGCCCGTTTCGGACTGAGCAGCGAGAAGGTGAGCGTGACCTATCTGGCTGCCGACCAGCGCTACCATCCCCGTTCGGCAGAAACCTTGAAAGCGCCACTCGATCAGCTCGGACTGGCGCCGCAAGGCTATGTGCTGAGCGTCGGCACGCTGGAGCCGCGAAAAAATCTGAGCACCCTGTTCGATGCCTACGCCGCCTTGCCGGATGCCTTGCGTGCCCGTTTTCCCCTGGCCGTTGCCGGAATGACCGGCTGGCATACGGAAGGCCTGCTGCGTTCCGCCGAAATGCTGATGCAGAGGGGAGAGCTGCGCTTTCTCGGTTATGTCGCCGACGAACTCATTCCCGCGCTCTATGCCGGGGCGGCCGCTTTCGCCTATCCCTCCCGCTACGAAGGCTTCGGCCTGCCGCCGCTGGAAGCGATGGCTTCCGGCGTGCCGGTCATCGCCTCCAACCGCACATCCCTGCCGGAGGTAGTGGGAGAGGCCGGGATTCTCTTCGACCCCGACGATACCGACGCCCTGCGCCGGCATTTGCAGCAGCTTCTCGAGGATCGCGCTTATGCCGCTCAACTGGCCGGGCAGGGGGTCGCGCGGGCGGCAGGCTTCAGCTGGCAGCGGTGCGCCCGGGAGACCTATGCGGTCTACGAGAAAGTGCTCAGGGAGCGGGCATGAACATGCTGCGCAGTCTGTGGGGCTTTCGCAGCTATGTGCTGGGCAGCGTTGGCCGGGAGTTTCGCCTGCGCTACTTGGGATCGGTGCTCGGCGCTTCCCTGGTCTTTCTCATTCCTGCCTTTCAGATCGCTCTCTACGTCACCGTTTTCGGCAACCTGCTCAAGGGCCGTTTGCCGGGGAATCCGACGGTATATGGCTACAGTATCTATCTCTGTGCCGGCATCCTGTTCTGGGCTTTTTTTTCCGAATTGTTGCAGCGTACCCAGACGCTTTATCTGGATAACGCCAATCTCATCAAAAAAGCCAGCTTTCCCCGGGTTTCCCTGGTCGCCGTCGTATTCCTGTCCACCAGCGCCAATCTTTTTCTCGCCCTCGGCGTTCTCCTCGTCTTTCTGCTGCTGACCGGAGCCTTTCCCGGTATTGCCGTACTCGGGCTGGTGCCGATCTGGCTGACCATCGCCGCCGTCGCCCTCGTTATCGGCTTGAATATCGCCATCTTGCAGGTCTTCTTCAAGGATTTCGCCACCTTGACCTCGATTGCCATGCAAACCCTGTTCTGGGGAACGCCCATTGTCTATCCGGTTGAAATTCTTCCGGACTGGATTCGCCCCTGGTTGCTGATCAATCCCCTGGCCGGCCCCGTCGCTGCCGCCCAATCCCTGGTGCTGGGCAGCGAACTGCCGCCGCCGCAAACCTGGATTTCCACTGTGCTGGTGATCCTCCTGGCCGGCATCATGGCCTGGCGCCTCTATCAGGTTCATCAATCCGACCTTCTGGATAATCTCTAGTGACTCATCCCCCCGTCATCGTCGTTCGCAATCTGGGCAAGGCGTTCAAGCGCTACGCCCGGATTCGGCATCGCCTTCTTGACTGGCTGCCGGGCAAGATGCATCGCTTTGAAACGCGCTGGATCCTGCGCGATCTCAATTTCTCCATCGGGCGCGGTGAAGCGGTCGGCCTGATCGGGCGCAACGGGGCGGGCAAAAGCACCCTGCTCAAATTGCTCACCGGTACCCTCATGCCCACCGAGGGGGAGGCTTCAGTGAGCGGGCGCGTGGCTGCCCTGCTCGAATTGGGCATGGGCTTTCATCCCGAATTTTCCGGCTGGGACAACGTCCTCATGGCCGGGCAGTTGCAGGGTTTAAGCCGGGACGAAGTGTTGGCGTGCATGGACGAAATCGTGGCTTTTGCCGAAATCGGCGATGCCCTCTCGCAGCCGGTCCGGACCTATTCCTCCGGCATGATGGTGCGCCTGGCCTTTGCCGTGGCCACCGCCGTCAAGCCGGATGTGCTGATCGTGGATGAGGCGCTGGCGGTGGGCGACGCCTATTTTCAGCACAAATGTTTCCGGCGCATCCGGGAGTTCCATGAGCAAGGCGTGACCCTGCTCTTCGTTTCCCATGATCCGCTGGCCGTCAAATCCATTTGCAATCGTGCCCTGCTCATCGAAAAAGGGGGCTTGGCCATGGATTCCGACCCGCTCAGCGTTCTGGACTACTACAACGCGCTGATTGCCCTCGATGAAGAGCGCCAGGCTGAACATGACCTGCATATTCAGGCCGGGACCGAGTCAAACGGTGTCCGTTCCGGGTCCGGCGAAGCGGCAATTGTTGGCGTCAAGGCCCTGCGCGACGGGCAGGAAACCGGCCAGGTGCTGGAGGGCGAATCGCTCACCCTGGCGGTCGAGGTCGAGATCCGTCAGGACCTGACGGAATTGACTGTCGGCATGTTGCTGCGCGACCGGCTCGGCAATGAAGTCTTCGGCACCAACAGCCATTTGCAGGGGCTTTCGGAAGCCTTGTCCAATGTCCGGGCGGGTGACCGCTTCAAACTGGTTTTTGATATTGCCGATTTTCATCTCGGCCCCGGCAGTTATAGTCTGACGGTGGCCGTGCATGGCCCGGAAACCCATCTCGCCGGCAATTACGACTGGTGGGATCAGGCGGTGACCTTGGAGGTGATGCCGGGAGCCCAGCCCCTGTTTACCGGCATTACCCGATTGCCCATGGTGGCACGTATCGAACGCGGCCAGATGGCGGCTTAAGCAGAATGTTCCGGCGTTGCGGCGGGCGTTTCCTTGCTTGCTGCTTCCCGCAGGGCATCGGGCTGCCGGACAATGAGCCGGCGGATGTCCTTCTGCACCACGCCTTTCTGGATGAGCACATGGAGGGCGCGGGAAACGGTTTCCCGGCTGGTGTTCACCATGATGGCAATTTCCTGCTGGGTGGGCAGTTTTTCCACCACCACCATGCCGCCGGGACCGGTATTGGAAAGGTAGTCGAGCAGGGCGTAAACGCGCTGGAAGGCATTGGGAATGCCAAGGATGGTCTGAAAGTTTGAGGCCCGCCGGATGCCGGCGGCCAGTCGGGTCAGCATCCGCTCGGCCACCAGCGGCGTGTGGTAAATCAGCTCCAGGGCCTGGGGACGCGGGAGAAGGGCGTAAAGAGAAGGCTCGCAGGCAACCACCGATGCCGAGCGCGGCAGGCCGTCAATGATGGACAGCTCGCCAAAGTAGTCGCCGGGGACGAGAAAGGACAGACCGATTTCACGCCCATCCTCGGTAATGTCCAGGGCTTGCAGGCGGCCAGCCAGCAAGAACAGCAAATAGTCGCCTGCTCCGCCTTTGTGCAGAATGTGCTGCCCGCGCGGCGCGGTCCGGACCTGCAACACCCCGGCGATTTTTTTCAGCGTCGTTTCGTCCACTCCTGCCAGAAGAGGAATGTTGCGCAGATGGATGGTCACCACCTGTTGTGGGCTGGGCGCTTGTTTGTCGTCCGGGGGGGCGGCGTGGGTCGCCGTGCTGGAACTGGTCATGGGGGGGATTATCCGCCCCTTGCCGATTCATGAAAAGTGTGACGAGCGGTTCCGATAACCGATGGCTTGGCCGCTGGCGGTCAATTTGACCCTGTCAGAGCCTTGAACTAGACTGGGAGGCAAGCGAATTGATGCATTGAAGAACCATGGCCACAACGAATTCCACCTTTGTCCGTCAGCTCTACCAGACTGCCCTGGCGCGTGATCCCGACACAGCGGGCTCCCAGTACTGGACCGGGCAATTGGACAGCGGATTTTTCACCCGCGCCCAGGTGGCCTACAGCTTTCTCGGGGGCGGAGAGTACGAGCAGGGCGTCGAGGTGCTGGCCCGGCTCTACTATGCGGCCTTCAAGCGTATGCCGGACATGCCGGGGCTACAGTTCTGGATGAACCTGTCGCGGCAGGGGGCTTCGCTTGATCAGGTCGCCAGCCAGTTTGTGAAGTCGGCTGAGTTCACTTCGGTCAATGGTGCGGTGAGCGGCAATGGCGCTCTGGTGGATATCCTCTACGCCAACGTCCTGGGGCGTTCGGCGGATGCCGCCGGACGGGCCAACTGGGTGGGGCAACTCGATGGCGGTGCCTCGGTTGGGTCGGTCCTCAACGGCTTTGCCGCATCCACGGAATTCCAGGCCAAGGCCAACCCGCTGGTGACCAATGCCCTGGCCTATTACGCCATTGTCGGGCGTGCCCCGACTGCTGCCGAGCTGGCGGTGACCCCCAATGACCTGAGCAATATCGTTCTTGGAGCGATCAGCAAGGTGCCCTCCGGCGGCACCACGACGGTGGCCAACGGACTTTCCTACAGTGCGACGACGCTGCTGGAATCTTCGGCCAATGATGGCAGTATCGGTACGGCGGTAACCGTTACCCTGAATGGCGATACCTTCAAGGGCAATATTGGCGCTTCCCTGGGCAAGCTCAGCGGCTTGCCCTCCGGCTTGACCGGCAGTCTCACCAAAACGACGGACACCACGGCGACCCTGATGCTGAACGGAAACGCCACCAGCCACGCGGCAGCCAATTCGACCTCGGCGGCCAGCGTCGCCTTTTCCTCGGCGGATTTCGTGTCTGGAGTGGTGGCGGGCAAGGCCGGGGTGACGCAGGGATTGACGGTGTCCTTTATCGAGTTCCCCGCCATCGAATCGAATGGCGATTTGACCCTTTCCGGCTCCAGTTCGGTGGCCGTCAAAGTGGATCTGCCCAACGACAAGCTCTATTTTGGCGCCAACCTGGGGACTCTGGCGTCCGGTTCCATGGCCAATGTCAAAAACGTTGACGCTTCCGGACTGACCGCGTCCAAGGTGACCGTGACCCTGACCGGGGACGATGCCGACAACAAGTTGATGGCATCCTCGGCCGGAGGGTCGCTGACCGGCGGCAAGGGAGCCGATACCGTGATCGGCAACACGGGGACCGATCGCTTCATCTTTGCTGCAACGGCTGCCGATAACGGGGTTGATACGATCAGCAGTTTTACCCTGGGGACGGGCGGTGATGTTCTCGATTTTTCCGCTTTCCTGAATAAAACCGGGGTAACGCATATTGCGGCAGTGAGCAGCGCCAGCGTTGCAGCGGCGACCTGGGCCAACGGGGATGTTCTGGTGGCGACCGGCTACAGCCTGGATACGGCGGCCGAAATTGCCGCCCTGTTCGGTGCCGCAGCGCCTTTTGCCGCGCCTGCAGCAGCGTCAAAGGCCGTAGTCATCACTTCCGATATCGTTGGCGATGCCAGCGTCTGGTATGTGGTAAACCAGACCTCCACGACGGCTATCGA